>JAZKEL010000380.1:0-7714 GCA_040387075.1 Pseudomonadota bacterium | reverse complement strand
TCAGTTCCGGTCCGCGTGCAGTCGCCAATGTATGCGGCGCAAACCACGTACCGCTGGTGATTCCTTGCCACCGTGTGGTCGCTAAAAGCGGTCTCGGCGGTTTTATGCAGGGTAAGGAGAATGGACTGGCGGTAAAGCAGTGGCTGCTGGATCATGAAAAAAAGACGACGGATCACGGTGTGGATAGCAAGGCGTGAATGCAGCCAGCCAGGGATTCCTCGACGATTTCATCGACCGCATCTGGCTGGAGGAAGGCCTTTCCCGCAACACCCTGGATAGCTATCGCCAGGACCTGACCCAGTTCGCTGGCTGGCTGGAGAAGTCAGGTGCCAGCGACTTGCTGCAAGTCGGGCAGGAAGACATCCAGCGCTACCTGGCCTTCAAGTTCCCAACCAGCAAGCCGCGTACTGTAAGCAGGCTGATTGCCAGCTTGCGCCGTCTTTACCGCTTCGCCCTGCGCGAAAATAAGATCAGCGTAGATCCCACGCTGCAGATCGAATCACCCAAGCTGCCGCGCTCACTGCCTAAAAGCCTGAGCGAAGAAGACGTGGAATCCTTATTGAACGCCCCAAACCTGAACGAACCCATCGGCCTGCGCGACCGCGCCATGCTGGAAATACTGTACGCCAGCGGATTACGCGTCTCCGAGCTGGTCGGCCTTAAGGTGACAGAAGTTAGCCTGACCGAAGGCGTTGTGCGGGTCACCGGCAAGGGCAGCAAAACGCGGCTGGTGCCCATGGGCGAAGTGGCGGTTGACTGGATATCGCGCTACTTAAACGAAGGCCGCCCGCAGATTCTGGAGAAACGCCTGAGCGACAGCATGTTCGTCACCCAGCGCGGCAGCGCCATGACGCGCCAGGCATTCTGGTACCTCATCAAGCGCTACGCCTTGCTGGCCGGCATCCACAAACCCATGTCGCCGCATGTGCTACGCCACGCGTTTGCCACCCACCTGCTGAATCATGGCGCAGACCTGCGCGTGGTGCAGATGCTGCTCGGCCATTCGGATATTTCCACCACACAGATTTATACACATGTGGCACGGGAGCGCCTGAAAAAATTACACTCGGAACATCACCCTAGAGGCTCCTTTTAGATGCCTAATGAAAGTGATATCAAGAATTCGGAAAAGCTTTAGCGAAGGCCAGAATTACATCACGCACAATTTTGCGTTGAGGAATTGGTAGATTCAGATAAGCCTCAAATACTTCCCTTTCCTTATACCCAACCTCATCAATCCAGCGCGTGTTTTCCTGCTGGATTTTCTGTTTGATCTCTAAACCAAAGGTCAGGTCTTCGGGCGGCACCTTCAACCACGCTGCGAGCGTCATGATTTTATCGTATGGTGGAATAGACTCCCCGATCAGCCATTTCCTTACCCCATGCAAGCCTATGCGCTTTCCGTAGTGCCTGAGATTAAATTCCCGCTCGAGTACTGCAGGCTCCGGTTTGTAGCCTTGCACCGTCATCGCTTCTATCAATCTCGCTGCAAATTTCGCTTTGTTATCCATGCAAGTAAATTACTTGATGTAACTATAAGTCACGTAATAAACGTAATAGTTAAGTTTTAAAGTAAACTATTAGTTACGTAAATAGAGTAACTAATCCCATGGCAGGTCGGCAGGTCATCTCTAAACAACGTGTTGCAGAACACGGCGAGGTCTACACGCATGCGCGAGAAGTCAAGGCGATGCTGGATCTCGTCGTACAGGAAACTGAACGAATCGATGCACGATTCCTGGAGCCGGCCTGCGGTACCGGAAATTTCCTGGTGGAAATCCTGGCGCGCAAACTGGCCATGGTAAAAGCCCGCTACAAAAAATCCCAGCTGGAATATGAGCGGTATGCGGTGATTGCCATAGGCTCCCTTTATGGCATCGACATACTGGCCGACAACGTCACGGCTTGCCGACAGCGCTTGCTCAATATCTTCAGCCAGCACTACAGCAAACTCTACAAGACCGATTGCAGGCAGTCCTTGCTGGACGCCGTGCGTTACATCCTCAGCCGCAATATCGCGCATGGCGACGCACTGACGCTTAAGACGTTAGGCGATGCACAACACTGCAGGCCGATCGTGTTTTCAGAATGGTCGGCAGTCAACGGCAGCCTGATCAAGCGGCGTGACTTTATCTATGCCCAGCTTGTTGACACATCCAGTCATCGTGAAATGCCGCTGTTTTCGGATCTGGATGAATTAGCTTATATCCCGGAACCTGTTCACGAGTATCCGCTCACGCATTATCTCGAGGTGGGCAATGCAGGCTGAAATCAACATCCAATACAACCCCGATGTGCTCAGTTGCCTGGCAAACCTCAGTAATGATGAAGTGTTTACGCCGCCGGAATTAGTTAACCAGATGCTGGATTTATTGCCGGACGAATTGTGGCAGGACCGGGACGTTAAATTCTTAGATCCGGTCACAAAATCCGGCGTGTTTTTACGCGAAATAGCCAAGCGCCTGATTGCCGGTCTTAGTGAACAGATTCCTGACCAGCAACAGCGCATCAACCATATATTCACCACGCAGCTCTATGGCATCGCCATTACCGAACTTACCTCCCTGCTTGCTCGGCGCGGTGTCTACTGTTCAAAAACGGCGAACGGCCGGCATTCGATTTGCGATGTATTCGAGACATCGCAGGGCAATATTTTATTCAGCCGCATACACCACACTTGGGACAGGCAAGGTAAGTGTATGTATTGCGGTGCCAACCAGGATGGATACGAACGCGATGAAGGTCTGGAAACGCATGCCTATCAATTCATACATACCGACCAGCCGCAGCAGGCATTTGGAAAAGACATGAAATTCGATGTGATCATTGGAAATCCTCCTTACCAGCTGGGGGATGGCGGTGCTGGTACCAGTGCTACGCCGATATACCAATTATTCGTTAAACAGGCGATCAAGCTGAATCCGCGATTTTTATTAATGATTACACCCGCACGCTGGTTCTCCGGGGGTAAAGGCCTGGATGACTTCCGGAAAGAGATGCTGAACGACGACCGGATAAGGGAGATTCACGACTATCCCGATGCCTCGGCCATTTTCCCGGGCGTGCAAATCAAGGGCGGAATTTGTTATTTTCTTTGGGAACGCGACAAAAAAGGACTTTGCCGTGTTTCCTCTTACAACAGTGAAAAGCTGGTATCCGTGATGGAAAGACCGCTGCTGGAAAAAGGGGCAGATAGTTTCATACGGTACAACGAGGCAATATCGATAGTGGCGAAGGTGAAGGCGCTAAACGAACCATCGATCATGCATCAGATAAGTTCGCGAAAACCGTTCGGCCTGCCGACGACATATAAAGGCAAAGCGCACAGTTTCAAGGGGGCTATAACCCTGCACCAGAATGGCGGCATCGGCTACATAGCCAAGCATGACATACCCGTGAACCTGGACATTATTGATAAATACAAGGTGCTGATCCCCAGGGCGGGCAGCGGCAGCGATTCATTCCCCCATCCTATACTCGGGAAACCGTTTGTAGTGGAGCCAGATAGCGCATGCACGGAAACTTACATCGTCGCCGGTAGTTACGATAATGTGGCCGAGGCCAGTAACCTTGTCTCGTATATACGGACCCGGTTCTTCCGCTTCATGGTGTTGCTGACCAAGTCCACGCAGGACGCATCGTCGAAAGTCTATAAATACGTCCCGGTGCAAAACCTGGATAAACCCTGGACGGATGCCGGGCTATACAAGAAATATGGCCTTACGCAGCAGGAAATCGATTTTATCGAATCCATGATACGCCCCATGGAACTGGCGAATGAGTAGCGATCTTTTTCCACCGCTAAACCCGCCGAAGATCTATGCCTATGCAGATAACCGTTATCCGGGATGCCTGAAAGTCGGCTATACCAGCAAAAGCGTGCAGGAGCGGGTTGCTGCCCAGTACCCGGTGTTGTTGCCTGAGCAATCCTACAAGATCGAGCTGGATGATTTCGCTACACGTGAGGACGGCAGTTTTTTCACTGATCATGACGTGCATGAGGTACTCAGGCGCAGGCAAGTAAAGCGTGTGCAGGGGGAATGGTTCGAGTGCGACCTGGAAGCGGTGAAGTCGGCCGTTTATGAAGTAAAAACAGGCAAGCGAACGGAAGGCAAGCGCATCCTTGATTTTGCTATGCGGCCGGAACAGGTGGCAGCAGTTGAGAAAGCGATCGGTTATTTCAAAAGCTTCAAGGCAGAAAACACAGGCGCGCCTCCCCATTTCTTATGGAATGCCAAGATGCGCTTCGGCAAAACGTTTGCTGCCTACCAGCTCGCGAAGAAAATGGGCTGGTCAAAACTGCTTATCCTCACCTTCAAGCCTGCGGTACAAAACGCCTGGGAGGAGGACCTGGCTACGCATGTGGATTTTGCAGGCTGGCAGTTTATTGCACGTGACGGTTTGCAGTTTGAACAGGCTAGCAGTATTAAACCGATAGTGTGCTTCGGCTCATTCCAGGATTACCTGGGTAGAAACTCGGCAGGCGGTATCAAGGCGAGAAATGAATGGGTACACAGCACCAACTGGGATTGTGTGATCTTCGACGAATATCATTACGGCGCATGGCGCGACAATGCCAAGGAGTTATTCGGGGTAGACACAGACGCGTCCGAAGAATTGAGACAATCGGAGAGAATCGAGAAGGAAGGCGTCCTTGAAGAGAATAGGGCGGATTACCTCGAGCAAAACATTCCAATCAGCACGCATGCCTATTTATACCTATCCGGCACTCCATTCAGGGCAATGCAATCCGGTGAGTTATCGAAGAGCAGATATTTAACTGGACGTATTCGGACGAGCAACGCGCTAAAGAAAACTGGCCCGGCGATAATAATCCCTATGCCGCTTTGCCGCGCATGGTGATGCTGACCTACCAATTGCCCGATGCAATTCGGGAGGTAGCGCTGAAAGGGGAGTACAACGAGTTCGATTTGAACGAGTTTTTTAAAGCGGATGGGGAGGGTGCATCAGCCAGGTTCAAATACGAAAACGAAGTACAGAAATGGCTGGACTTGATCCGCGGCGCGTTCGCGGAAAGTACAGTCGATAACCTGAAGCTGGGCGCTGAAAAACCGCCCATGCCATTTTCAGACACCCGTCTTTTGAATGTGCTATCGCATACCTTCTGGTTTCTCCCCAGTGTTGCTTCGTGCCATGCCATCAATGCCTTGCTGCAACAGAAACAAAACAGGTTTTACCATGACTACACGGTAGTGATTGCCGCCGGTAGCACTGCCGGCATCGGTATAGATGCACTGCCGCCGGTAAAGCACGCGATGGCCAATCCGCTGAAGACCAAAACCATCACCTTATCGTGCGGCAAGCTTACTACCGGTGTATCCATCCCGCCTTGGACCGGTATCCTGATGTTGCGTAATGCCTCCAGCCCTGAAACCTACTTTCAAGCGGCATTTCGCGTACAGACACCGTGGGTATTGCGCGGGCATGATGCTAATTCGCCTAACAGTGAGTTGATCGTGAAAGCGGAATGCTATGTGTTCGACTTTGCACCGGATAGGGCATTGCGCCAGATTGCAGACTACAGCTGCCGCCTCAATATCAACGAAACCAACCCGGAAGCGAAGGTTGCGGAATTCATCCACTTTTTACCTGTGCTCGCCTACGACGGAAGTTCGATGAAGGAGATCGATGCTGCAGGCATCCTGGATATGGCCATGAGCGGCACTACCGCAACGTTGCTGGCAAGGCGTTGGGAAAGCGCATTAATGGTGAATGTCGATAACAATACGCTGCAAAAGCTGATGGATAATGAAGCGGCCATGAAGGCCTTAATGAGCATTGAAGGGTTCAGGAGCCTGAATCAGGATATCGAAACCATCATCAATAAATCGGACTCCGTTAGAAATACCAAGGCTGAAGCCAATGTGCGCGACTTGAGCCAGGCTGAGAAAAAACAACTCACGGAAGAGGAAAAGAAGTTCAAATCCCTGCGCAAGCAGATACAGGAAAAGTTGATAAAATTTGCTACGCGTATCCCGGTCTTCATGTATCTGACCGACTACAGGGAATACAGCCTCCAGGATGTCATTACACAACTGGAACCCGATCTATTCAGGAAAGTGACCGGACTCACCCAAAAGGATTTTGAATTGCTGGTCAGCCTGGGCGTATTCAATAGCGGGCTGATGAATGATGCAGTGTATAAGTTTAAGCGCTATGAAGATGCCAGCCTGGAGTACACAGGAATCAGCCGACATAAAAATCAGCCGGTAGGTCTCTACGATACCGTGCTGTCTGCGGAAGATTATTCAGCCATCGGCTAAGCGGTTTTGCCTCGTTCCAGCACTACGCCTAACGCTTTTAAGCCGGGCAATATGCCAGGCTTGGCCACCTTGATCTTGACCCAGGGCGCCTTGAATTCGGTGAGTATCAATTGGCAGATATGTTCGGCCAATGCTTCCACCAGTTTGAAGCTGCGCTCGGATAAAACCTGCCGGATGCGGTTTACCACCACGCCGTAATCAATGGTGTCGGCGATGTCGTCGGTGTGGCACGAGCTGCTGCTGGGCATGGCGATCTCGATATCGAGGATGATGGTCTGCGCTACCATCCGCTCCCACTCGGGCACGCCGAGTTTGGTCTGCACTTTTACTTCGCTTAAGAAAATGATGTCCATTGCTAACCTTCTCACTCGTACTCTAGGCAGTTGCCGGATTAAGTTATTGTTGTATTAATTAGTTTAAAATTGCTGCTTCAAAGATTTTAGAGCATATGCAATGACATGGTTAGATTTTAATAGCGTCAATTTCCTCGGTATGCGGCTGTTCAGCCTGGTGTTCATCCTTGGCGCCTACCTGCTTGGCTCGATTTCTTTCGGCATCCTTGTTTGCAAGAGCTTCGGATTGCCCGATCCGCGTACTACCGGCTCCGGCAATCCCGGCGCGACCAATGTATTGCGCAGTGGTAAGAAGGCGGCAGCGGCGCTGACATTGCTGGGCGATGCGTTGAAAGGCTACGTGGCGGTATGGCTGGCCTTGCGGAGCGGGCTATTGATGTGGGAAGTGTGCGCGGTGGCGATTGCCGTATTTCTCGGCCATTTGTACCCGGTTTACTACCGCTTCAAGGGGGGCAAGGGGGTAGCGACTGCATTGGGCGTCATGCTGGCCGTTTCCGTCTGGCTGGGTGTTGCCGCGTTGTTGACCTGGGCGCTGGTGTTCTGGGCGACGCGTTATTCCTCGGCTGCGGCCATTGCGGCTTCAGCATTGGCGCCGATCTTCGCCTATTTCCTTATGCCTGGCTACGTGGATTATGTCTGGATGACGCTGGTGCTTTCCGTGTTCTTGATCTGGCGCCACCGTAGCAACATCAAGAAATTGCTGGCCGGTACGGAAGCCGGGTTCGGCAAAAAAACCTGATAGCAATATCCGATATTTAGCGGGTTCGAACTAAGGCAATTGCAGTTCGGCCAGGTCCCATCGTGGTTTCACCGTAAAGCCGTGGTTGCCCTCAACAGCATTGTGCATTCGCATCGCACCGGCAAAGGCAATCATTGCGCCGTTGTCGGTGCAGAATTCCAGGCGCGGGTAATGCACCTTGCATAGCTTGCGTTTAGTAGCGCTATTGAGCTGTTCACGTAAGCGCTTGTTGGCGCCCACTCCGCCGGAGACGATCAGCTTATCCAGGCCGGTATCGCGCAATGCAGACATGCACTTTGCCGTCAGCACTTCCGTTACCGCTTCCTGGAATTCATACG
>JAZKEL010000379.1:0-5947 GCA_040387075.1 Pseudomonadota bacterium | reverse complement strand
ATAAGGGCCAGCGATACGCGGCCGCCGATGCCCCAGTGGCGGAAGCGCCAGGCGATGAACATGATGGGCAGGAAGGCAATGACCGAACCCCACATGGCTTTCTCAACCCAGCGCATGTCTTTGGGCACGGCACCTTTGAGCGAATACTTGAGCTCGCGGTTAGCATCGAACATGCCCCAGTACGGTCCTGCCCAGCCTTCCAGCTTCACTTTCCATGGCTGGTCGAATGCCTCCATCAGGTAGTAATCGTAATTTTCGTGGGCCGATTTCGCCAGGAACTCCCGCACGAACCGCGCCTGGTTGACGCGCGACGCCACCGAGGCGCCTATCGTCGGCCCGCGGCTGGGCCAGCCGATCTCGGTAATAACGATTTTCTTGCGCGGGAACGCGTTCATCAGTTCTTTGTAGCGTTCGATCGAATAACTGACGGCCTGTTCGATAGGCACGCCTTCGTGGTAGGGCAGCAAGTGCACGGCGATATAGTCGACATGCTTCACCAGTTCAGGATTCTTCAGCCAGACGTGCCAGGGTTCCGCCGTGGACACCGGTATGTTGACCTCGTCGCGTACCCGGTCCAGGTACATGATCAGGTTTTCTACCGGCAGGTCATTCCGCAGCAGGGACTCGTTACCCACAATCGCGCGCTCGATGCGCGGATAGCTTTTTATCTTGGCGATCAGCGCATCCAGTTCGCGGTTATTGGCAATCGCATCGCCGCTTATCCAGCCGCCTGCAGTCACCTTCAGCCCCATGTTGGATGCAAGTGCGGGCACCTCGGGATTTTCAAGTGCGCCGTAGGTGCGGATACGGTTGGTATACGGCTTGAGCAATTTCAGGTCTTCCACCAGTTCAGCGGTGCTGGGGAAGTTCCGGTCGAAGGGGCTCTGGTCTACGCGGAAGCCGCTGTAGGCAAAGCCGTTGACGATGTGGGGCGCATCCAGCAACTGGATGGTGCGGTTGGCCGCGGCCCAGATGCCGAAATGCAGTAGCGCGATGACCAGCGCAAACACAAGGGGGACGAAACAGGTTTTGAGGATTTTGGTCATGATGGATCAGGCACTCTCGATGGAGGGGGCAATACGGTATTGTCGGCGCGGCCAGGTGGTCAAAGCGATGAGTACAACCAGCAACAGCCACGCATAGGCTTGCACATTACGCGGTTCGGATACCAGGAACACGGCCATGGTCACCAGCGAGATAATGGTTAAGTAACGGTAAATTCCCCAGCCTGTATGGCTGAGCGCCTGCAGCCTGGCGAGGTACAGTCCGATAGTAAGCTGCAGGACAGGTAGCAGGTAGATCGCCAGCGGAAAATCGCGGTAGCGGCCATCTAGGTTGTAGAAAAAGCCGGAGAGCGAAGGCATCGCCACGGAGAGGGGCTGCAGCACCAGTGCTTTCGGCATCAGCAGCAAGCCGGCAATCGCAGCGCATAGCGCCAAGACCAGCAGGCTGGCACGGGTGACCTTGGTATTGTATTCATCCTGCAGGCCGAATAACTGGTGGCGTGCCAGGATGACCGGCATGGAGAGCACGGCAGCAATGCCTACCAGGTTCAAGGCGCCCAGCGCTACCCATTCCGTGCTGTCGCGGCAGGCGATGATGAGGTACTGCAATTGCAGCAGCGCCATCAGCCCGGCGGAGGCGCCTAATGCAGCGGCGCTGAATAAGGCGCTGCTGCGGCGTTCGCCGATGGATAGTGCGATGACCAGGCAAACAGCGAGGCCAGCCATGGACCAGGTGAAAGGCTTGATGCCATCGTGGCGTTCTGCGATATCGCCGCTAAACGGGAATTTCGGGTTCAAATCGGTATCGTACAGTCCCCAGTAGCCGCCCACTGCCCCTTCCAGCAGGCGCTTCCATGGCTGGTCTACCGCCTCGATCACATTGTAGTTCCAGTTGGCATCATGCGCCCGCAACAGGAACTCGCGGACATAACGCGCCTGGTTCACTTCGCTGGGCACCGACGCATTGCGATGCCGCCCGGCGGAGGGCCAGCCGGTTTCGCCTATCAGTATCTTCTTCTGGAAGTTCTGCCCGAGTTTATCCATCACGATATTGACGTGGTTCATGGCATTGCTGACCGGCTGCGGATCGTCCTCCCAGTAGGGCAGGATATGCACGGTCACAAAATCCACTGAAGACTCCAGCGCTTTGTGCCTGAGCCAGAATTCCCAGACATCCGCATAGGTCACCGGTACCTTGGTGGCCAGTTTGGCACGGTGCAGGTAATCCGCCATCGCCTGTTCAGTCTGTTCGCCGCGTAGCAGCACTTCATTGCCGACCACCAGTCCGATAACGGTTTGCGGATACTCGTTGGCAAGTTTGGTAGCGAGGTTGAGCTCCATCTCATTCTCCGCTTTGACCCAGCCTATCCAAGCGCCCAGCAGGACTTTCAGGCCGATTTTCGATGCAGCTTCCGGAACATAGTCCAGGCCCTGGCCTACCGAATAAATGCGCACGCAGCGCGAACGTTCCGCGAGCAGTTTCAAGTCGCTTTCGATCTGCAGCTGGCTGATACGTGTGCCGACGATGAACGGGGTCTGGCCCTCGCCGTAATAGGGAGCATACGATACGCACTGCAACTTTCCGTCTGCGGGCAATTGCGGTTCGGCAAGACCGACCGGTTTATTCTGCTGCCAGAACCATGCGCTGATTAAAAGGAGTATTGCAAGATTAAAAAAGCCGTAACGCCATAAAGTAGTGGGGCTGGAGCTAATCATAAATTCCTGGTGTGGTGTATTGAGCTTTGCAGAGTGACTGCAATATAGATGTACGCATGCAAGAGCTATGATAAAGCAGCTACCGTAAAAACAAAAATGAATACTGGCCGGCATTTCAATTAAGTAAAATAATCGTGCAGGTTAAATGCGCCGCCATTTGCATCCAATGGCGAAAGCTGCAAATGCGTGCACATAAAATGATTGCCATATGCTTACCCCGCGCATGCGCATCGCGTTACAATAGCGGCTAAATCAATCTGGGCAGAACAACGTAATGAAAAAAGTAGTAGCCGTGCTATCGATCTCGCTGTTTGCAGGACTATTTGCCAATACCGCCAGCAGTGCAGCCAAACCCGCATTCACCAGCCAGAACTACAGCGGCGCCTACAGCTGCAAGGGCAGCAACGAATCGATCGGGGATTACGAAGTCACGGCTACCCTGAAATTGAAGCGACTGAGCAGTTATGCCAAGTTCGGCACTTACGACTTCCTCACGGAAACTGCCAATTCCGTCGTGTATATCGGCCAGGCAGTGGCGGATGGCAGCCGGCTGGCGCTGACCTATCGCCTGAGCGACAAGCAGAATACCAATTTCACCACCGGCATCTCGGAGATGAAACGTAACTCCCAGGGCCAGTGGACCTTCCATAACTATTATTACGAGTCGGACGACACCGGTGGCAATTACGGCCATGAATTCTGCGTGATGAAAACACCGTCCATCGTAGCCAAACCCGTCAAAAAACCGGTCGTCAAGAAGAAAGTGGTGCCTAAAGCCGTTGAGCCGACACCGACTTCAGAACCGTCCACGTCCGATTTCATCCCGAATACGCCTGAGTAACGGATGTTTGTGTAACTCAAGTAGTTAATAAAAAAGCCAGCATTGCTGGCTTTTTTATTTGCTGATACCTGCGCATGTCAACTGAGCACGTTCCCGCGACTCACTTTGAGCTGGTGCCTTGCAAGCAGTTCGCCAAAGCCGTCGCCATCGAGGACTTCGTACTCGTATGCCCGGGCTGCATGAATCGGGTCATCTTCTTGCGGCGCATTCCTGTCGTTAGCAGTGGCAGGGTGGCACATAAGGGCATGTATGCCATTCAAGCCTGCTTTGCCTGAATCAGCGGCAACGCTTAGCCAGTCGTCGAGGCGGGCAAGATAGCCGGCGGCGCTGGTATCGAATCCGTACACCCCTAACAAATGCCGTGTGCATTTAATCCCCACATCCATTGCCTGACGTTCCAATGCGTCTGCGCCCAGCGCTGCAATCACCTTGCCTTTGAATCCATCCTGCTTCAATGGCCTGGCGATGCGCAACCAGGGCAGGTCGTTGCCATAGCGCTTCACCAGCACTTGGAGCAAAGCCTCGCGTACCTGCGGCAACTGGTGCACATGCTGGTGGCCATCTACGTAATCCGGCCTGGTGCCAAGCTTTGCTTCGAATCGGTCCAGCTGCTGGTTGATGGAAGCAAGGATCTTTTTTTTTGGTAGGGCATTGAGAAATGCGCGCGCCATCACGATGGGTAAGCGGTGCCGGTAACCGGCATATTGCGTGAAGTCGAGATGCAGCCCGATGTCTGCCAGCCCGCGTATTTCATTCGTCAGCAGCCTGGATGCCTCTGGCCAGCGTGGGCTCATGGTCAGGCAGGAGGTCGCGCTGACGCGGTTCTTCAATATGAGTGCGATGATGCCGGCATCGATGTCGGCACTCTGCGCAAAGTCATCGGCCGTTACGATCAGCGGTTTGAGCACGCCGGATATCATCGCGACTTGAACGCCCAGCGCCGGCCCAACACATAGCTGCTGATCGCCACGATCATCATGACGATGCCGAGCACCAGCCAGAACGGCAGGAAGGTGATGTGGAGTGCAGCCAGCACCATGACCTGGTTGGCGATGAACCCGCCAGCCGCCACCATGAAGAATCGCGGCAGTGCCTGGATATGCGACGTATTGTGCTGGGCAAACGAAAATGTCTTATGGCCGAAGTAGCTGACGGGAAATCCGAACAGGAAGCCTGCCAGGTTGGCCCAGGCCGGGGCCAGTTCGGTGCCGGCTTCCAGACCGACCGCTATGCAGTAATGGGTAAGTGCAGCGGCGGCACCCACCACGGTGAACCAGGATACGGAGCGCTTCAGTTCACTCAACGGCGTTTCCCGACCGGGGTTCAGTAGCGATTGCAATTTCAGGCTTCACTACTTCCGCCACGATATAGGCCGGGCGGCCCTTTACTTCGTCATAGATGCGCGCCAGGTATTCGCCCAGGATGCCGATAAAGAGGAGCTGGACCCCCGAGAAGAACATGATGCTGGCTACCACGGTAGGCCAACCTGGGATGGACTCATGGAAGAACAGCGTGTCGATGACCACGGTAATGCCATAGCCGAACGATACCAGTGCAAGCAGCACGCCGACAGCGCTCGCTAGGCGCAGGGGCATGACCGAGAAGCTGGTGATGCCTGTCCACGCCAGTCCCATCAGGCGCAGGCGCGAAAATGTACTGGTGCCATGGCTGCGCGGCAAGGGCGTGTAGGGAATGCCGATGGATTTATAGCCCACCCAGGCATAGATGCCCTTCATGAAGCGGTTGCGCTCAGGCAATGAACGCAGGGCGTTGACCACTTTACGGTCCATCAGGCGGAAATCGCCTGCATCGCGCGGGATGTGGATCTGGCCGCCGAGGCTGATCATGCGGTAGAACACACGCGAACCCCACAGCTTGAACGACGATTCGACATGGCGATCGTCGCGCACCGCGTACACCATGTCGTAGCCCTCGCGCCATTTCGCCAGCATGGTGTTGAGCATGTCGGAAGAGTGCTGGCCGTCGGCATCCATGCACACCACGATATCGCCCTGCGCATAATCCAGGCCTGCAGTGATGGCGTATTCCTTGCCGAAATTACGCGAAAAGCGCACCAGCGTCGTCCTGAACTCGGCTGAGATTTCACGCACCACAAATGCCGTAGGATCGCGGCTGCCGTCATCCACTACCACGATATCCCAATGCGGGGTCAGGGTCTGCAGGCGCTGGCTGATGTGATCGAGGGTGGAGCGTATGGCAAGCGCTTCATTGAATGCCGGCACGATGACCGTAATATGCGGTTCCAACTGACTGCGGTCTACCTCGGCCGTGGCAATCGAGTTGCGGCTGGTGTCCTGGTTGATCGTGGGGGTAATGTCGTTTTCCATAGTGGTAAGCCTGGGATTTCTGCTGCTTGTTTCGCTTA
>JAZKEL010000378.1:21513-22768 GCA_040387075.1 Pseudomonadota bacterium | reverse complement strand
TGGGTCCTTATCCCCGGTGGGGACATTGCCGATGCCGAACATGCCGACCAGCGTTTCCAGCTTGTCTGCCAGTGCAACACACAGGCCCGTCTGGTTGCGGGGCAAATCGTCCCCTGCAAAGCGCGGCTTGTAGTGGTCCTCGATAGCATCAGCAACCTCGACAGGCAAGCCGTCGTTCCTGGCATAGTAGCCGCCCATGATGCCCTGCAGCTCCGGGAACTCTCCCACCATGTCGGTCAAAAGGTCGGTCTTCGCAAGCGTTGCCGCCTGCCCCGCACTTTTCGCTAGCGCATCGCCAGCCAGTAGCCGGCCTATTTCAGCGGCTATGGCGGCAACGCGTTGCGACCGTTCGCCCTGGCTGCCCAGCTTGTTGTGGTACACCACTTTATCCAGCCCAGCCACACGGGATTCCAATGTCTTCTTCCGATCCTGGTCGAAGAAGAACTTGGCATCCGCCAAACGCGGACGCACCACGCGCTCATTACCGCCTATCACCGCACTCGGATCGTTTGGGCTGATGTTGGAAACGATCAGGAATTTGTTGGTCAGCTTGTCGTTAGCGTCCAGCAGCGGGAAGTATTTCTGGTTGGCCTTCATGGTAAGGATCAGGCATTCCTGCGGTACTTCCAGGTATTCGGTTTCGAACTGGCCCAGCAATACATTCGGGCGTTCGACCAGCGCAGTCACTTCATCCAGCAAGGCATCATCAGTAATAGGCTTCAAACCTTCTTTACTTGCAGCCACATCGAGCTGGCGAACAATCTCAGCACGGCGCTTATCAAAGCTGGCAATTACTGCACCTTCGTTTTCAAGTTGCTTGGCATAGCTATCAGCATTCTCCACCGTGATTGTTGGTGTCTTTGCTTCAAAGCGATGGCCTTGAGTAATTTTTGTACCAGACTCAAGTCCAAGGGCTCTAATCTTTATTGGATCTGAACCATGTAGAACAAGAAGGCCATGAGCCGGGCGCACAAACTTTACGCTTTCCCACCCATCTGCTAACTGATAAGTCATTACTTTTGGAATTGGTAAATTGTCGATAGCGTCTTCTAAAGCCCCTTCAAGCCTAATAAATAACTGGCTGCCCGGCGCAATGTCTGAATAGTACAAAATCTCTTTTTTATCTTCGATTTCTTTAGTTACACGCTCTTTTATTATTGATTCAAAGTTAACTTGCTCGTGGTAACCAAAACTACCGATAAGCTTCTTTATCAAGGCTGGTGTAGCTAGCCCGTTTGCGTCCAGTCCTATTGAA
>JAZKEL010000378.1:0-21503 GCA_040387075.1 Pseudomonadota bacterium | reverse complement strand
CTTTTCTCCCTGGAAACCCCTAAAACACTAGTAATGTGTGCAGCCAGTCTGCGAGGAGACGCATATATCGTTAACTTAGATTCTGGCTCAAGAAAATCATCCTCTTCCAGACCTTCAAATAAACTTTGACCAAAAGACTCACCCAGCTTCTTTAGAGCTTTAGGCGGCAGTTCTTCTACAAATAATTCGACTAATAAATTCTTGGTACTCATGCTGTTGCCTCAATACAGGTATTCTCAACGTGAAATGTAGCTAGTCGGCAGCCAGCCGCATTCATATTGCTCACAACTTCGCAGGATCGGTAATTCATGCGGCTACCTTCTTCTCAATATGTGCCAATACTTCATCCGCCCACGCTTTTGGTGCCATCGGGAAGCCAAGCCTGGCGCGGCTGTCCAGGTAGCTGGCGGCGACAGAGCGTGCCAGGTTGCGGATGCGGCCGATATAGGCGGCACGCTCCGTTACCGAGATGGCGCCACGGGCATCCAGCAGGTTAAAGGTATGCGCGGCTTTCAGTACTTGTTCATAGGCAGGTAAAGCCAGTTTTTGCTCGATCAGGTACAGCGCTTCTTTTTCATGGCTGCCGAATGCGCCCAGCAGGAACTCCACGTCGCTGTGCTCGAAGTTGTACGCGGATTGTTCTTTCTCGTTCTGCAGGAATACATCGCCGTATTTCACTACGTTATTACCGTTCGCCGAGTAGGTAAGGTTGTAGACGTTATCCACGCCTTGCAGGTACATCGCGAGGCGTTCCAGGCCATAGGTGATCTCGCCGGTGATGGGCTTGCAATCGATGCCGCCGACCTGCTGGAAATAAGTGAACTGCGTGACTTCCATGCCGTTGAGCCAGACTTCCCAGCCCAGGCCCCATGCGCCCAGCGTCGGGTTTTCCCAGTCGTCTTCGACGAAGCGGATATCGTTCTGCTTCAGGTCGAATCCCAGGGCTTCCAGCGAGCCGAGATACAGTTCGAGGATATTGGCCGGTGCCGGTTTCAGCACCACCTGGAATTGGTAATAGTGTTGCAGGCGATTGGGATTTTCGCCATAACGGCCATCCTTGGGACGGCGGCTGGGCTGTACATACGCCGCTTTCCAGGGCTCGGGGCCCAAAGCGCGCAGGAATGTGGCGGTATGCGAAGTGCCGGCGCCGACTTCCATGTCGTACGGTTGCAGCAATGTGCAGCCCTGTTTATCCCAGTATTGCTGGAGTGTGAGGATGATTTGTTGAAACGTCAGCATGACTACCTTTGTTTGCTTTGTTATTCGTGTGCTTTGTTATTTGTGTTCTAGCGGGCTATTTTTAATCGACTTTGATCGCAGTGCGTATCGCCAAAAGGGCTTGATTTTACTTCTTTTTAAGCTGTCGCGACAGGGCAAATCCAGCCAACTTACCTGCCCACAGAAAAGCGATGCTCATGAATATAAACGCGATGGCCGGGGTATTGCCCCAGCGTACATACGGCGTAATACCGGTATAGCCCTGGGCAGTGCCTTCCAGCGTGGTTTTAGTGAAGTGCGGCAGTTGCTGCAGGATATAGCCATGCGTGTCGATGATGGCGGTATCGCCGGTATTGGTGGCGCGCAGCATCATGCGTCCGGTTTCCAGCGCGCGTGCCTGCGACATCTGCAGGTGCTGGAATGCGGCGAGCGACCTGCCATACCACGCGTCGTTACTGGCATTCACCAGCAACGTGGCCTGCGGCAGCTGGCGGATGATCTCCTCGCCGAACACGTCTTCGTAACAGATATTGACAGCCACCTGCTGGCCGGCCAGTTGCAAGGGTTTCTGCTTGATACTGCCGCGCGCCAGGTCGGTAAGCGGCATATTGAGCCAGTCGCGGTAGATCCACCCGAACACGCTTTTAAGCGGGATGTATTCGCCGAACGGTACCAAATGGGATTTGCGGTAAAACTGTGGCTTGTCATTCACTGCATTGCCGACGCTGAGCATGCTGTTGTAATACCCGTTATCCGACTCGACAGCGCCGATGAGGATATCGCCGCCATTCTCGATGGCATGCGTTTTCAACCGGTGCAGGTAGGCGGAAGAGATGTCGCTAGTCAATACCGGCAAGGCAGTTTCCGGCAACACGATAAGCCGGGCTTTCGATTGCAAGGCCATTACCAGGTATTGGTCCAGCGTGGCTTGTATGACGGAAGATTCCCACTTGATGTCCTGGCTGATATTGCCCTGCATTAGCGCTACATTGAACGGTTCACCTAGCGGCTGGCTCCAGTCGGTTTTCTTGAGTACGCTGCCGGCGATCCACACCACGATGAAGGCGAGCAAGGCACGTTTACGATGCGCACGGTAGCACATCAGCACCAGCAGGGATGCGGCAAATGCCACAAACAGCGATACGCCATATACGCCCAGCACCGGCGCGAAACCGGCCAGCGGGCCGTAGGGGATTTGCGAATAGCCGACATTGAGCCAGGGAAAGCCGGTAAAAATCCAGCTGCGTATCCACTCGAACAATACCCAAAACACGGGTGCTGCAAACAGCACTTTGCCGGTATCAAAGCTCAGCCAGCCCATTGCTGCAGTAAACAGGGCGAGGAACGCGCAGAAGGTGAAGGTAGCGAATCCCGCCATCCACCAGGGCATGCCGCCGAATACGTGCAGGCTGACGTAGATCCACGATACGCCGGCGCAGAAGAAGCCCAGGCCGAACGCAAATCCCGTCCATGCCGCCTGTTTCGAAGTGCCTGCCGTGTAGAGGTGATAAAAGAATACTGCGAGCGCAATGATGACCGCGGGGTAGATGTGGTACGGCGCATACGCCAGGATGGACAATGCCCCTGAAGCGAGGGCAATGAGGGGCCTGCGGATAATGTTCGGGAAGAGTCTGCGCAAAGTAACCTGCAATTATTGGTGGACGTTGATGGATTCTTTTTGCATTATAACGAGAGTGGGCAACGCGATGCTTTCATACTTAAAACTACTAGATTTAAAACTACTAGACTAAAGTCATATCTGGGTCATATCTGGTAAGTCGTAATCTGGCGCTCATCTAAAGTAGCCATACATCAGGAGGAAACATGTTACAAGAATTCAAGAAATTCGCCATGCGCGGCAATGTAGTCGACATGGCAGTGGGTATCATCATCGGCGCCTCGTTCGGCAGTATCGTGAAATCGCTGGTGGACGACGTGATCATGCCGCCTATCGGCTTGCTGCTCGGCAATGTGGATTTCAGCAATATGTTCCTGGTCCTGAAAGAAGGCACGACACCCGAGCCGTATGCATCGATTGCCGCTGCCAAAACGGTAGGTGCAGTCACCTTGAATTACGGCCTGTTCATCAATTCCGTTGTCAGCTTTACCATCGTCGCGTTTGCCGTATTCCTGCTGATACGTGCATTGAATAAGCTCAAGCACGAGGCACCGCCTGCCGTGGCGACTCCGGAAGATGTATTGCTGCTGCGCGAAATCAGGGATTCGCTGAAAAAATAAGTGGGGATCATCGCCAGTGATGGCTAATAAAAAAGGCGATTACATCGCCTTTTTTATTTTTGGCCCAGGCCAGTCTACATATCTGGCTTAGGCATAGGAGCGTCGCTCCTCAGGTCGTACGAGGTGTCTTCGCCGGTATTGTTCATGAAGACGACCAGCACCACTTTATCGTTGACGAAATCCAGCTCGGTGGTTTTGTAATACTCGCCTTTTTCGTCGGTATTCAGGTTGTGGTAATGCCAGATCGAGGCTTCCAGCTTGCCGGTTTTGGCGTTGGTGATGTCATTCTTGTTGGTCGGCTCGCCCAGTTGTTCGATGATCTGCGCCTTGTCGTATCCATTGATGGACGCGACAAACTCTTTTTCAGTGGTGGGGATTTGCGCGGGTCTTTCAGCGCTGGTGCCAGGGGTGTTAGCGGGTGCTTCCGTCGCTGCTGCCACTGCCATACCGGATATGGCTAACATCAGGGCAATCACGGACATTGAGGCCGCTCTTGCCATTCTCATGGCAGGTATTTTCATGATACGTACTCTCATGGCCAGCGCTCCTGTATTGGATCATTCTAGGTAAGTGAATTCTTAAGCTAAGAGTATGATTTTTTTGCAAAGTTCCATTTGCAAGTTTCCATAAGGCCCGATGCTTTCGTCATGCTTATTCTTCGGTTTCCAACGTCACTTCCGGCAACTTTTCAATCAGGATCGAGTGCAGGCGCCGGCTGTCGGCGCGCAACACGGTGACACTCAGTTTATCGAATACGGTTATCTCGCCGCGCTTGGGCAAGTGCCCGAATTTGCTGACGATCAATCCGCCGATGGTCGAGAACTCTTCGTCGCTGAATTCCGTATCGAGCGCTTTATTGAAATCGTCTATCTCGGTCAATGCTTTTACGCGGAAGCGGCCTTGCGCATCGCGGATGATATTGTCTTCGTTCTCGTCGAAATCGTATTCATCCTCGATGTCGCCGACGATCTGTTCCAGCACGTCTTCAATCGTCACCATGCCGGCCACGCCGCCGTATTCGTCCACCACGATGGCGATATGGTTACGGTTGCTACGGAATTCCTTCAACAACACATTCAGCCGCTTGGCCTCGGGGATGAATACCGCAGGCCTCAGCATGTCGCGCACGTTGAAATCTTCCCCTGCGTAATAGCGCAGCAGGTCTTTCGCCAGCAGTATGCCGATCACGTTATCCTTGTCATTCTCGATGACAGGAAAGCGCGAGTGGGCGGCTTCTATGACGAATGGGATGAATTTTTCCGGCGAATCGGTGATGTTGATGACGTCCATCTGCGAACGCGGGATCATGATGTCACGCACCTGCATCTCGGAAACCTGCAGCACGCCTTCGATCATGGAAAGCGCATCTGCATCCAGCAGGCTTTTTTCATACGCACTATGTAAAAGCTCGATCAGTTGCTCGCGGTCCTCTGGCTCGCGCAACAGCAAGTGACTCAGGCGTTCCAGCCAGCGCGGTTTTTCTTGTTCAGCCACGGTGGTGTTCCTGTCTTGCTACGCGGCCAAATTGACCAAACTTAGTGTTTTTACTCATTGTTTATATTGGATAAACCTGCATTAATAAGGGTTAGCATAACCTAGTTTTGTGACGATTGCTGTTTCCAGTGATTCCATCAGTTCAGCCTGCGGCTCGGTTTCATGGTCGTAGCCATGCAAATGCAGCACGCCGTGCACGGTCAGGTGTGCAAAATGCGCTGCCAGCGGTTTATTCTGCTCAAGCGCCTCACGTGCCACCACGGGTGCACACAGGATGATGTCGCCCATCAGGTGCGGCTCCTCCGTCAACGGAAAAGTCAGCACGTTGGTGGCATAGTCCCGGCCGCGGTAGGTATGGTTCAGGCTGCGACCTTCCGCTTCGTCCACGATACGCAGCGCGATTTCAGTGTCGATGCGCAAGGCCTGCCTGGCCCATTTACGGAATTGCGCTGCGCTGGGCAACTCTTGCACTTCACTGGCGTATTGCACGTCCATCTGCAGTCTCGGCATGGGGCGCTTGCTTACCTGCTGCCGTTTCTGGCGTTATCTCGGGAGCTGTCGGCATGCGGCTGCGCATGTTTTTCGCTGTCGTACTGCTCGTAAGCATTGACGATCTTCTGCACCAGCGGGTGGCGCACCACGTCCTCGGAAAGGAAGTGGGTAAAGGCGATGCCGCGTATGTCCTTCAGTACGACCTGTGCCTCGATCAGCCCACTTTTCTGCCCGCGTCCGAGGTCGATCTGCGTGACGTCGCCGGTGATCACGGCCTTGGTGCCGAAGCCGATGCGGGTGAGGAACATCTTCATCTGTTCCGGCGTTGTATTCTGCGCCTCGTCCAGGATGATGAAACTCTGGTTGAGGGTGCGGCCGCGCATATAGGCCAGCGGGGCGACTTCGATGGCGCCGCGCTCGAACATCTTGTTCACCGTGTCATAACCGGCCAGGTCGTACAGGGCATCGTATAAGGGGCGCAGGTAGGGATCCACCTTCTGCGACAGGTCGCCTGGCAGGAAACCCAGGCGTTCACCCGCTTCCACGGCAGGGCGTACCAGTACGATACGTTTCACCTTGTCACGGGTCAGCGCATCCACCGCACATGCCACCGCCAGGTAGGTCTTGCCGGTACCTGCAGGGCCAATGCCGAAGGTGATGTCGAATTCCTGCACCTGCTGTAAATAACTGATCTGGCGTGGCGTGCGGCCGTGCAGGTCGGCGCGGCGCGTCATCAGCACGGGCATGGCTGCTGTGGTGATGGCTTCCGGGCTGAGTTTGTTGATCTCCACCAGGCCCAACTGGATGTCTTCCAGCTCGATCGGTTTTTTGGAGCGCTGGTAAAAGCTTTCCAGGAACTGCGCAGCCAGGCGCGTATTCTCGGTGGCGCCGCTCAGGCGGAAATGCGCGCCGCGCCGCGCGATGCCGACATCCAGTGCCGCTTCGATCTGTTTGAGGTTTTCATCCAGGGCGCCGCACAGGTTGGCCAGGCGGTGGTTGTCTTCCGGCTGCAGCGTGATTTCCACGCCGCTGGTTTCGCTTTGTTTACTCATGGGCTTGATCTAAGACTAATTCACCGTGCAGGGTATGCGGCATGGCGGCGGTGATGCGTACATTGACGAACTGGTTGATGAGCGATGCATCGCCGGGAAAATTGACGATGCGGTTGTTGTCGGTACGCCCCGCCAGTTCCGCCTGGTCTTTCTTGGAAATACTCACGACCAGCACACGCTGTACGCTGCCGACCATTGATTCGCTGATGGCCTTGCCCTGCGCCTCATTGACGGCTTGCAGGCGCGCCAGGCGTGCCTGTTTCGCCTCTTCAGGAGTGTCGTCTGCCAGGTAGGAAGCCGGCGTGCCGGGGCGGGGGCTATACACGAAGCTGTAACTGAAATCGAAACCGACATCCTGCATCAGTTTCATGGTGCCCTCGAAATCGGCATCCGACTCCCCTGGGAAGCCCACGATGAAATCCGAAGTGACGCTGATGTCCGGACGTGCCGCCCGCACCTTGCGTATGGTCGATTTATATTGCAGCGCTGTGTGGTTGCGTTTCATCGCCATGAGCGTACGGTCTGCGCCTGCCTGCACCGGCAGATGCAGGTGCGATACCAGTTTGGGGATACTCCCGAAGCAGGCGATCAACGCATCGCTCATGTCGTTGGGATGCGACGTGGTAAAGCGGATGCGTTCGATCTCCGGTATCTCGGCGATATATTCGATCAGCAATGCCAGGTCGGCCTGCTGCCCGTCTGCCGTCACGCTGCGATAGGCATTGACGTTCTGCCCCAGCAAGGTGACTTCCTTGACGCCTTGTTCCGCAAGCTGGATCGCTTCGACCAGGATATCTTCAAAGGGCCGGGAGAATTCGTCGCCACGGGTATAGGGCACCACACAGAATGTACAGTACTTGCTGCAGCCTTCCATCACCGAGAGGAATGCAGCCGCGCCTTCGACGCGTGGCGGCGGCAGGTGGTCGAATTTTTCGATCTCGGGAAAGGTGATGTCGACTTGCGACAATCCGCTGGAGCGCTTACTCGCGATCATCTCCGGCAGGCGGTGCAGTGTTTGGGGGCCGAATACTACATCTACATACGGCGCGCGGTCGATGATGCTGGCGCCTTCCTGGCTGGCGACGCAGCCGCCGACGCCGATGATGAGGTTGGGATTTTTCTGCTTGAGCGGGATAAAACGGCCCAGATGGCTGAATACTTTTTCCTGCGCTTTTTCACGTACCGAGCAGGTGTTGAGCAGGATGACGTCTGCGTCTTCCACATTCTCCGTCGTTTCCATGCCATCGGCCGAGTGCAGCATGTCCAGCATGCGCAATGAATCGTACTCGTTCATCTGGCAACCGAATGTCTTGATGAACACCTTCTTGGGCGATGATTTGCCGTCATCGAGCGTTCGAGGCTGGGATACCACAGCCGAGCCTAGCGTCGTTAGAACCGGCGTTGTTAGAGCTGGCGTTGCTAGAACCTGCGTGCGCTCAAAGATTGCGGACAGCGGAGTTTCTTCTGTCTTCATCGGGTATTTGCAGGCGTCCACGCAAGTGGCAGAAAAATAACTGGGAGTAAAGGCAAGGGAAACAAATTGTGTTTGATAACAATAATTAAGGAAGAATTGTAGCGTAATGGCCTATTAAAAGCTAATCAGCGGGGCGAATCAGCGAGTAAAATTGAATGCTGGTACGGTGTTCTTAAATCAAGACGTCCAGACTAGAACAAGATGTTAAGACTAGCAGGGTTTACACGAAAGTTGCTGATGGATGCATTTCCCATATTCATGAACATTGCCCGCCGCCGCTGCCTCATCATCGGCGGCGGGGAGGTGGCCTTGCGCAAGGCTACCATGTTGCTGAAAGCAGATGCAGCACTTGAGGTAGTAAGCCCCGAGCTTTGTCCTGAGCTGGCTGCCATGTCAGCAGCTGGCAAGCTCCAGCATATCAAAGCACAGTTTGAAGCCGGCCAGCTCGATGGTGCTTGCCTGGTCGTGGCGGCCACCGACGACGAGCAGGTGAATGTCGCGGTTTCGCAGGCGGCACAAGCGCGTAATATTCCCGTCAATGTGGTGGATGCCCCCGCTTTATGTACCTTCACCATGGGCTCTATTATTGACCGCTCACCTATCGTCATTGCTATTTCCAGTGGCGGTGCGGCACCGGTGCTGGCCCGCCTCATACGTAGCCGGCTGGAGACCCTGGTGCCGGCCACCTACGGGCGGCTGGCCGCGCTGGCTGCAGAATTCCGCGAGCGGGTAAAGCAGCGGTTCGCCAGCATGCAGGACAGGCGCATATTCTGGGAAGATGCCTTGCAGGGGCCCATAGCCGAGCTGGTGCTTTCCGGGCAGGAAGCGGCTGCCCGACAGGCGCTGGCGGAAGTACTGGAAGGCAACGCGGATACCAGGAATCACGGCGAGGTCTACCTGGTGGGTGGCGGGCCCGGCGACCCCGACCTGCTCACATTCCGGGCATTGCGCCTGATGCAGCAATGCGACGTGTGCGTGTACGACAAGCTGATCAGCCATGAAGTGATGGAACTGGTGCGGCGCGATGCAGAGCGGATCTACGTGGGCAAGGCGCGCGACCAGCATACATTGCCGCAGGAGGAGATTAACCTGTTGCTGGTGCGGCTGGCGAAAGAGGGCAAGCGCGTCTTGCGCCTCAAAGGCGGCGACCCGTTCATCTTCGGGCGCGGCGGGGAGGAGATCGAAACGCTGATGGAAAACGGCGTACCTTTCCAGGTCGTGCCCGGCATCACTGCGGCCTCCGGGGTTTCCAGCTATGCCGGCATTCCGCTGACGCATCGGGATTACGCGCAGTCATGCATCTTTACTACCGGCCACTTGAAAACCACTGGCCACCAGAAAGCATCGGAAAAGATAGATCATCCGCAAGGCAATGCGCCGGAAAAACACGTAGAAAAACATATCGTCGAGCTGGATTGGCCTGCCCTGGTCAGGCCAAACCAGACGGTAGTGATTTACATGGGTTTGATCGGGCTGGCCGAGATTTGCGTGCAGCTCATCTTGCACGGCCTGCCTGCGGATACGCCGGTGGCGGTGGTGCAACAGGGCACGACAGCCAGGCAGAAAGTGGTGGTGGGCGACCTGTTAACGATTGCCGAGCTGGTGGCGAAGGCGGATTTGAAGCCGCCTTGCCTGACCATCATCGGTGAAGTGGTCAGGCTGCGTGAAAAACTGTCCTGGTTCGATCCCTCGCATTAAGTCGCGCTATATAAGCCATATAGAAGCATGCCTGGGAGCCCCATGGATATTGCCTCTCAGGCCATACCTTATGAAGCATTCATGCGCCCTTAAAGCATCGAATGTTGCCTGATCAGCTAAAGGACTGCACCGGCTGTATCGGGAGTGTCAGTCTGGCTTCCAGGCCACCGGTGGGGCGGTTGATCAGGTCCAGCTGGCCCTTGTGCAGCTTGGCGATACGGTTGGCAATCGCCAGGCCTAGACCGCTGCCGCTGGTGTTGCCCCGCGCCGTGTCCAGGCGTTCAAACGGGCGTAGCAGGCGTGCCATGTGCGAGGGGGGAATGCCAGGCCCCCTGTCCAGTACGCTGAGCACGATATTGCTGGCGGTGATGGCCGTTGTCACGATCACCTCGCCGCCATTACTGTAGGCAAATGCGTTGTCGATCAGGTTGTTCAGCAGGCGCTGCATGGCAAGCGGCCGCAACGGGATCAGGTGCGTAGGCGCCAGGTTGAGGATAAGTTTCCGTCCGGCCCGTGTATGCCTGTCGAATAACGATTTCAGCAGGGAATTCAGGTCTACCATCTGCGTCGGTTCGCCTTCCACTCCGCGCACGAAATCCAGGAACTGGTGGATGATGCCGTCCATGTCGCTGATGTCCTGCACCATGCCGTTCTTCAGGCCGTGTTCGTGTTCCGGCAGCATTTCCACCGCCAGCCTCAGCCTCGCCAGCGGTGTGCGCAGATCGTGCGAAACACCCGCCAATAGAAGCGTGCGCTCTGCGTCGAGTTGCGTCAGCGACTCCGTCATCTGGTTAAAGGTGCGGTTGACCTCGCGCAATTCATGGAAGCCTTCTTCCGGCAGCAGGTGCGGTTGCTGGCCATTGCGTATGCGGTCAGCCGCTTTCACCAATAGTTGCAGCGGCTGGTTGATTCGGGCCGCGATGAGGTAAGCGCCGACAAGCGACAGCAAGATCACCAGCGCACCCCAGCCCAGCCACTCCCATGGAAAGTGGCGATCTACCTGGATGCGCGGGATGACCACCCAGTAATCGTCCTGGCCGATGGCGAAGCTGACCCAAAGCCCGGGTACGCCGAAATGGTTGATGGCGACCAGGGTTTCCTTGCCCAATTGTTCGCGGATTTTATTGGCGATCATGGCGATGAAGGGGTCGCTCGGCAGCGGCTCGATCTCTTCCAGCAGGTCTGCGGCATAAATGCGTACGCCTTCGCGTCCGGAGAGTTCGGAAAGCAGGGCGATGCGGCGGTTTTCATGGGCTGCGAGCAGGGCGGCGCGCGTAAAGTTGACGACGGTGACGGCCTGTAGCGCGGCGGCCATGGCGCGCGGTTCGCGCTCGAAATAATCGAATACCTTGAGCGCGGAATACTGGCCTATCGCCAGCAATATTGCGATCAGCAGCATGACGCGGGCCAGCAGTGTGCGCGGCAGTAACTTCACGTAGTTTTCCTGGTTTTTCCTGGCAGGTGGTGCGTTTGACTATTGCCCTGTGAGGGCGGGCAATGATTGCCTGTTGTTATTGGATTAAAGCGTTTCCTTGACTGCTTCGCCATCCGGGATGAACACATAGCCGAATCCCCACATGGTTTGCAGGTAGCGCGGATGGGAAGGGTCCGTTTCGATCAGGCGGCGCAGGCGCGATACCTGTACGTCGATGCTGCGGTCGAATACATCCAGCTCGCGGCCCCGGGCCAGTTGCATCAGGCGGTCGCGCGACAAGGGCTGGCGCGGATGGTCGATAAATACCTTGAGCAGCGCGTATTCACCGCTGGTGATGGTGATCGGCACGCCATCGCGGGTGAGGCTGCGCGTTGATGGGTCGAACAGGAATTCGCCGAACTTGATGGTTTCCGAGCTCAGCGAAGGTGCGCTCGGCGGGTTGCGTTCATGGCGCCGCATGATGGCGTTGATACGTGCCAGCAATTCGCGCGGATTGAATGGTTTCGGCAGATAGTCGTCTGCACCCATTTCCAGGCCGATGATGCGATCCACTTCATCGCCGCGTGCCGTCAGCATAATGATGGGCATCGCATTGCCGCTTGCACGCAACCTGCGGCAGATCGCCAGGCCGTCTTCGCCGGGCAGCATCAGGTCCAGCACCAGCAGGTCGATATGTTCCTGCGTCAGCACCAGGTCCATTTCCATGGAGTCGGACACGGTTTTAATGGTGAAGCCCTGTTCGGTCAGATAACGTTGCAAAAGCTCCCGCATGCGCAAGTCATCATCGACCATCAATATTTTTTTGAATGAAGTTTGCATAATTGGTTTGTCTGTAAATGCCATAAAAAAGATAACAACAATCTGTTTAAAATCAATGTGAATATTATATGACTAGCGCAAGCAATTACCTAAATATTACTCTGTTACAAATTTTTACATTCATCCAGTTTTATGAAACATTCGATTTACATCCATGCGTCATGATTGCGCCTCGGATTAGTATTACGAACTTGCTCAACGATGATAAGTCTTAGATTTATCTTGCGATTTATAAGCAAATTCAAAGCCACGCAATAATTATTATAATAATGCAGCCATCAGTGCTGCTTGCAAACTATACGTTACATAACGCTGGGTGCAATAACGATGGTGCAATAACGGATGTTGATAACCACTCTTTTATCTCCACATCATAAACGTGCGTTGTTGGCATTGTGTATGTTATTGAGCTTTTCGGCAGCCATCGCCGGCAGTTCAAAAGAGAATGCAGACGAAGTAACGACAAAATCCGACACTAAATCGGATGACAGCACCGATTCCACTACCCCCAAATTACTGCACGGCCCTATCAGTATCGAGGAAAACATGCGTTTGCGGCGTGACCTTGATGAATATTCGCGCACAGTAGACCCTGCCCATGTACAGATCGAAGAGCGCCGCCGCCTGATGCACCAGCGTATCCAGGCCAGGTTCCAGCAAACGGACAAAGACAACGATAACCGCATATCGCGCGAAGAGGCGACTGAAAGCCTGCCGCAGGTGGCACGCCATTTTAGTGTCGTGGACACCAATAACGACGGCTATCTCAGCCTGGAAGAACTGGAAGCGCTGCAGACGCGCATCGTCGAACGCCAGCGTGCGGAGGCCATCAAGGTCGAGGTTGCACCGTCTTTACCGGAAGCCGATACTGCCAAGCGTAAAAGCAAGGATGCTATGCTCGTCAATCGCAAGCGCACGCTCTAATCCAGGTTTTCCCGATAGTTAATCTGACTCTTGCTTGGTCGATTACTGTTTTGACGCTATTAGTATCAATAAGCCTTTAGCCGAACGTCCCAAGTTTCGGTAGTATGAATAGCATGCCTGTCGAAATTTCACTCCTTACTTCCGTTTCCCAGATCGACCCCCTGCAGTGGGATGCACTCATTGATGGTTCGCCGATCCTCAGCCACGCCTTCCTCAGTGCGCTGGAAAAAACAGGGTGTGTCGGCGAAGGTAGCGGTTGGCAGCCTTATCCCATCGTCGCGATGGATAATGGCAGGCTGGTGGGCGCCGTGCCTTTGTATCTTAAGGGCCATTCCTACGGCGAGTATGTGTTCGACTGGTCCTGGGCGGATGCCTACGAACGTAACGGCATCGCCTATTATCCCAAACTGCTGGTCGCCATCCCTTTTACCCCGGTCACCGGTGCGCGCCTGTTAAGCGCCGATCCGCAGGTGCAGGCATCCATGGCGGATATGCTGATCCAGCAGATGGTTGTGCATAACTTGTCCTCTGCCCATGTCTTGTTCCCCGATGCGGCGACCGGCAACCTATTGAATGCCGGCGGCTGGCTTAAGCGCTCAGGCGTGCAATTCCGTTGGGAGAATGAAAGCTTTAGCGATTTCGAGGATTTCCTTGGCCGCCTATCCCACGACAAGCGCAAGAAAATCCGCCAGGAGCGCAAGAAAGTGCTGAGTGCTGGCGTCACGTATAAACGCCTGGTGGGGGCGGACATTACCGATGCCGACTGGGATTTTTTCTTCGAGTGCTATGAACATACGTACCTGGAACACCGCTCCACTCCTTACCTGACGCGTGAATTCTTCCATGAACTGGGCCGCACCATGCCGCAGAACCTGTTGCTAGTGGTCGCCGAACAGGATGGAAGGCCGATAGCCGCGGCCTTCAACCTGTTCGACCAGGCGACATTGTACGGGCGCTATTGGGGCGCCCGCCAGTTTGTGCCCGGCCTGCATTTTGAATTGTGCTATTACCAGGCGCAGGAGTTCTGCATAGAACGCAACATCCGGTATTTTGAAGGCGGCGCCCAGGGTGAGCATAAACTGGCGCGCGGTTTCCGCCCCAGGCAGACGAGTTCTTACCATAGGATCGCACACCCGGATTTTGAGGCCGCTATCCAGCGCTTCGTTGCGCAGGAGGCAAACGGCATGGTGAATTACCATAATGAGCTCGAAGAGCGCGCACCGTTCAGGCACGAAACTATGGCAGCGAAGGTATCGCCACAAAACAGTTGACGATTGTACGTTCGTACAGTATCGTTAAGTTTATGGGAAACGATACCGATTACCTGGGCATCATCCAGGACTACTACGCCGAGCATAAAACACTGCCGTCATTTTCATTGATCGCGCAGATGCTGGGTTTCAAATCCAAGAACGCGGTGACATCGCTGGTCGCCAAGTTCAAGCTGCTCGGATATCTCGATTCCACGCCTGATAAACGTCTCAAGCCCGGTAAACGTTTCTTCGAGAGGGTGATTGCGGAAGGTACCGTACAGGCCGGATTTCCTTCACCCGCTTCAAGCGACCAGCACGACACCTTAAGCATAGACGAATACCTGATCGAAAAGCCATCCAAAACCGTGCTCATTACGGTCAAAGGCGATTCCATGATAGATGCCGGCATCGTGCCTGACGATGTGGTGATCGTGGAAAAACGCCAGCTCGCGAATATCGGCGATATCGTGGTGGCGATTGTGGACAATGAATTCACCCTGAAAACCCTCGGGCGCGAAGGCGGTGAATTTGTGTTATACCCTGCCAATAAAGCCTACCCGGTCATACGGCCGGAAGGCAAGCTGGAGATATTCGGTGTGGTTGTGGGGCAGTTCCGCAAATACGACTAGAGTGTTATTCCAGAGGACTGTATTTGAGATAAGCACTTAACGGCTCAATACTTTCCTGTACTGTACATCAACTCTTTCGAGGTATCCTTGTACCCCGCCTGTAATAACAACGCCCCCTCTATATAACGACTGATCCTATTCCTGAGCTGAGATAGGTCTGTTGCCTGGAAAAAAATATCCGGGAATTTATACGCCAGCCATGCATATAGGCTCACATCCTTTGCAAGGTTCTCGGCTTCCTCCAGGCGTTTCGGATCGATCGTCCTTAGCCAGTCGGTATCTTCCGGCAATGCTCGTTTTTGATCGGTCAGCACACTTTTCAGGCAAAGCAGGAAGTAATCGGTTTCACGCGGTTTATCGATGGATACCGGTGCACAGCAGAAAATGAATTTATGATCCAGGCGCATACCGGGCGCATGCTCATCGACCAGGTGTCCCAGGTTCTCTTGTGTAGTTAACGACGACGTGGCAAAAAATGGACTTTCTACGCTGATACGCTCGCTGAAAAATGCGAGCAACTCGCCTATTTTTTCATTATGCAAAGCATGCGCAGTTTCCTGCAGGTGCTGCAGCGTCGGTGAAATGGGGAGTTTTTGCAGTTCCGATGTGTCGGATGTCGTCAACATATGCTCGAGATGCACAAGCTCATCATCCTCGAATGCACTGACATAGCCGGTCGGGTAAATACCGTAACGGCCAGCGCGGCCGGCAATCTGCCTTACCTCGGTGGCATTGATATGGCGGCTGGCCACGCCATCGAATTTATGGATACTTGAAAAAATTACCCGGCGTATCGGCAGGTTCAGCCCCATGCCGATGGCATCGGTGGCTACCAGGATATCCGCTTCGCCGCTGCTGAAGCGTCGTGATTCGGTACGGCGAACTTCGGGCGACAGTGCACCGTAAATCGTCGCAACACTGAATCCCCATTGACGGAACCGGGCGCTCAACGTCAACACATCCTTGCGTGAAAAGGCGATCACGGCGTCGCCTTTTTGCAGTCCACGCTTGAGCATCCAGCGGTTGTAGCGCGTTCCACTTAGTGCTGTAGTCTCGAGTAAGAGCGGTGTTTTTCTTTCCAGGTAGGTGATCGAGTAGGTCTCGCCCAGCGATTCGATGGCGCGTAAGCACGGCGCAGTGACCGCATCGGAACCGCACACATAGACCTGCTTGGCCGGAGCGCCGATAAGCGCAGCTGTCCAGGCGGAACCGCGCGCCTCATCCTGCAGCATCTGTATCTCGTCAATGACGGCAATGTCGACTTCCAGCCCAGGATTCATCATCTCCACCGTGCAGGCGGTATGCCGGGCGCCCGGTATGAGCTGCCGCTCTTCCCCGGTGATGAGGTTGCATGGCACGCCCGCCTCCATCAGCCTGTCCCGGATTTCCATGGCCAGCAGTCGCAGCGGTGCCAGGTAGACGCCGGATTTCGCCTGCTGCAACGCTATTAATGCGTCATGCGTTTTACCGGAATTGGTGGGGCCGAGATTGAACTGGATATGCCGCTGTAAGCTGCGTGCTAGAGGAAACGCAAACGGGTAATCGTGCAGTTTCAGGCTATCTGCCAGCTGTTGCGCCTTTGTTGTCCTGGGTTTTTTTTGCACGTTGATGTCTGCGGAATATTGGCTAAACGGTTAAAAGGGAACAAGTTGAAGTTTGCCTGTTTTTACCACATGATGAGTAATTCTTATTTTTGAAATCAGGTAGGAGTTTGCCGGTACTGGTATTAGAACTTTAACGTCGCCAGGCTATCTACATGCTTGTTTAACTTCAGGATTGCCATGCATAGATTCGCTGCTGTTATACCATTTTCAGTCGGCTTGCTGTTCAGTCAGTGCAGTCCGGCGATAGCCGAAACCACGAGCGATATAGCTTTCCGGCTGAATGCGTCGGTGGTGAAAGTGCAGGTCAGCAATGAGAAAGGCGACCGCGGTATCGGCTCGGGCGTGGTAGTGAGTCCTGACAACGTGGTGACCAATTGCCATGTAGTGGCGAATGCTCATGGCATCGCCGTTACCAAGAATGGCGAAAATTATTTGCCTGTCGCGCTTAAAGCCGATTGGCAACACGATTTATGTATCCTCAAGTTCGACAGTTTGCCGGTTCCTGCCGTACCTCTAGGGGATGGCTCACCGCTAGTGTATGAGCAGGATGTATTCTCCATCGGCTATCCCGGTAACCCGATGAAACCCCTGACGGCCTTCGGCAAGATCAAGGGCTTGTATACACTCGACGATGCGCAAGTCATCCGCACTTCTGCCGCATTCCGCATGGGTGCCAGCGGCGGAGCGCTATTCGATGAAGAGGGGCGGCTTATTGGGATCAATACCTTCAAAAGCCCTGGCCGCCTGAGCAATTACTACAGCCTGCCGGTCGTATGGGTAAAGCGCCTGATCGACCAGCCCGAAGTGTCTATCACTAAGCAGGCTGAACTGCCTTTCTGGGACGCACCTGAAGATAGGCGCCCGTTCTTTATGCAGGTAGTGAATGACCAGTTGGTGAGGAACTGGATAGAGCTGGAACAGATCGCCAATAAGTGGATTGCGGTAGAGCCGGGCAGTTCGGAAGCCTGGTATTACCTTGCGGTGTCGGAAGAGAAACAGGGCAATGCTGAGCAGGCGATTGCTGCCTACCGGAAATCGGTCGAGCTGAATCCCCGGCACACCGGAGCGTTGTCCAACTGGGGTCTGCTGGCCTTACGTGCGGGCAACCATAGTGAAGTGGAGCGTATCGGTGCTGTACTGGCCAATATCGATCCCGAAGCGGGCGATGACTTCAAGCTTGCACTGACCCAGGCCTCCCAATAAAAAACTCCCCGCATAGTCCATGCGGGGAGCTGGTTTGGTTCAAGCACCACGTAGCCGGGTGCATGAGCCAGTTCGGTTTAATAGTTAAAGTTCAAGGTCACGAATGCTAAACGGCCTGGCGCAATCATTGCAAAATGGTTGGTGTACGTCGCATTGTAATAACGCTCGTTCGTCAGGTTCTGCAGGTTCAGTTGCAGGCTTAGATTCTTGTCGATGCGGTAATTGGCCATGGCGTCCCACCTCACATAAGAAGGTACATAAGCCGAGTTAGCCGGGTTCGCGTAGACTTTATCGGAATAGAATGCACCGCCACCCAATTTCAGGTTGGCAAGTACATCGTAAGTGGTCCATAAAGTAGCACTGTTTTCTGCGATGCCCGGCAATGCATTGCCTTTGTTCGCCGCGCCGAAATCGCCTACCGCACCTGGGTTCGTGCCGTTGTTCTTCTGTTCGCTATCCAGGTAGGTGTAACCGCCGAATACCTGCCATTTGTCCGTCACCTTGCCGGCAGCCCCGAACTCGAATCCCTTGACCTCAAGTTCTCCTGCGTTTGTGAACGTCAGGCCATCCGGTCCCAATACACGGGCATCGGTTTTTTCTGTCCTGAATACGGCTGCGGTAAGCGATAGGTTGTTCAGCACGTCCCATTTTGTACCCACTTCAAAACTCTTGCTACGCTCCGGTTTTAGATCCTGGTTTGTGACATCCAGGTTGTTGCCGTTTTCATGGTTGCCTGAATTGGCACCCATACCGACTGGCGATGACGACGTGCCATACGAGGTATAAATGCTGGCATTGGGCTGGATCTTGTAAACGAGGCCTGCCTGGTAATTCCAGAAGCCCTTGCTATTGGTAAACCTGGGGCTGCCTGCTGCGGTGGATTTTACGGTTGACTCATAATCGTCGTATCGCGCGCCTACATTGACCAGCCAGTTCTTATTCAACTCAATGCTGTCGAATGCATACGCTGCCTTTGTGATGACCCGTGACACGCTCTTTGTCGCCGCAAATACCGCATCCGGCAAAAAGGTATCTGGGTTCGGGTTGAACAGGCTCCCAGGACCGCCTGCTATATTGGAAGTGACCACGCCCCTGATATCGCTTTCCTCATTGCTGTATTCCAAGCCGGTATTCAATTTATGTTTCAGGGCGCCTGTCGCAAAGGCAATGGATAAATCACTGACATTAGTGAACGCGTCCGTTCTCGAATCGCGGCCGCGCAATCCGCGCGTCACGTTACCTGCCGTTAATGCGGCAATGTTGGGAACCGTTGGCCGTGTGGCAGCATAATCATTCTGGATGGAAGATAAGCGAGTAGTGTTCTTGAACACGACATCATCGCTGAAGGCATGCTTGAAACTTACCGTACCGATGTCGCTTTGCGTCTTGCGGTAATCCCTGCTTTTAATGCCATAGAAATTTTCACGGTCGACCGACAAAGGCTTGCCGATGATGGCACCTCCGGCATTTCGGGCATAGGGGATGCCCCAGTCCGGCAATTCATCGGTCTGCAGGTGGTAATAACTTGCGGTCAGGCTGGTCGGTTTGCCCAGGCCGATGGTGATGGACGGTGCGATACCGAAACGCCTGCCATCGACTGCATCACGTCCTGGGGTGTCGGCTTCAAAGCCCATGCCCGCTACACGCACAGCAATGTCGTCGCTAAGTACGTGGTTTACATCCAGCGTGCCGCGCTTATAGCTGTCGGTACCCAGGCCGATCCCGCCGCGGACAAAGTTTTCTGCTTTCGGCAGCTTGCTGACGATGTTGATGCTGCCGCCTGCGGAGCCGCGTCCATCAAAGGCACCGCTTGGGCCCTTCAGCACCTCTATGCGTTCGACTGCGAAGATTTCCCTGGATTGGGAGCCCAGGTCGCGCACGCCATCCACGTAGGTCGAGAATTCCGAATCGAAGCCGCGGATAAAAGGACGGTCACCAATAGCGCCGCCGCCTTCTGCGGCACCGAAGGTGATTCCCGGCGTAGTGCGCAATGCATCCTGGAAGTTAAGCGCACCGGTATCCCGGATCACATCTTCGGTAATGACGGTGACGGATTTTGGGGTGTCGATCAATGGCGCGGTGAATTTGGATGACGAAGCGCGCTCTGCCTTATATCCTGAGTCGATCTTCGGTGCGGCAACCTTGACTTCAGGCAGCGTGGCTTCAGGCTCGGCGGCAGAAGCCGCACCTGCTCCAGAAAAGAGTAAAGTAATTGCAGTTGCGATAGGTTTAATACGCAACGCTGTGTATTGGATGTTAGCCATAATAAAGATATTTCCCCGCGTACTGGTTACTGATAATTAAGATCAATATCTGCCGATCGCCATTCATTGAAATGGATACAATGCGGATCGATGCAAATAATAATGATTCTCATTATTTATGTTTTATTTTACAAAAACAACACGTAACTTCTTATTTAATAACATTTTTTACAAATGAAAAAAATTAACGTTTATTTCACAAACCATCTGTTAGCATGTCTGCGAAGCTAATTTATTCCACATTTTCCGGGTGATTGAATGCGTGTGCTAGTGATCGAAGACAATAAGGAAATCCTGACCAATCTGATCGATTACCTGAGCAATGAACACCACACCGTGGATTGCGCGCAGGACGGGTTATCCGGCATGCACCTGGCCACATCGAAAACATTCGACATCATCGTGTTGGATATCATGTTGCCAGGCATGAACGGATACCAGGTCTGCGCAAAGCTCCGCGAGGCGGAGATCCATACCCCCATCATCATGCTGACCGCAAAAGATGCATTGGAAGACCGCCTGCAGGGTTTGGACCTGGGCGCTGACGATTACCTGCTTAAACCCTTTGCACTGTCGGAATTGCTGGCACGCATGAAATCTATCGTGCGCCGCACCGAGGGCGTGCATAAGAAAATCCTGGCCATCGATACGCTGACATTCGATGTGGAAACCCTGCATGTCCGCCGGGAAGGTGTTCCCCTAAAGATCAACCCCATCGGCAAGAAACTGCTGGAAGTCCTGATGCAGAAAAGCCCTGCCATCGTTAAGCGCGAAACCCTGGAGAGCATGCTGTGGGGCGATAGCCTGCCGGACAGCGATAGCCTGAGGACGCATATCCACCAGCTGAGGCATATCGTAGATAAGCCGTTCGATAAGCCCCTGATTCATACCATCCGTGGGGTTGGTTATTGCATCGCGGAACACAATGAGTTTTAAAAGCCCGTTAAAAACCCGGCTCATCCTGTCTTTTGTGCTGCTGACGTTCATCGTGAGTGGGATATTCTCGGTCGCCATCGTGAGCGTCTTCAATTACACGGAAGCCCAGCTGAACTTGCATGAGCTGCAGGAGAAAATCCATGCCTTTTCCAAACTGGACTCCCACACCGATAAATACATCCTTAACGACATCGGTACCGAATACTTTGCGGAAGGCAGTAGCCGGCCTATACCGCCCAGGTTCGCTGCAGTAAAGCAGGGGTTCAGTGAATTCAAGGACAAAGGCAATTGGGTATTTGCCTACCGGGAGACTATCAATGGTATCGACTACCTGGTAGTCATGGATGAGTCTCTGGTCGAGGCTTACGAGACCTCTCTACTATATTGTGTCTGTGCCGGGTTTCTCCTAAGCCTGTGGGCGTCTGCGTTGGTGGGTGTTTTTCTCTCTAAACGTATTATTTCGCCTATCCAGCAATTATCGGGTGAGGTACTGGCACAGCAGGTGGATTTGCTTTCTGTTGAACTACCGAAACCATTAGCTCAACACTATGCCGCCGATGAAGTGGGCCAGCTGGCGAGATCGTTCGATGCCACATTTTTACAGCTGAACCAGGCATTGCTAAGGGAGCGGTTTTTTACCAGCGATGTCAGTCATGAGTTGAGGACGGCGCTGATGGTAGTCTCATCCTCCAGTGAAATATTGCTCGGCAAATTCAGCGCAGGCTCCAAGGAGCATGCACATGCATTGAGGATACATCGCTCCAGCATGG
>JAZKEL010000377.1:0-9154 GCA_040387075.1 Pseudomonadota bacterium | reverse complement strand
TCCTCATAACCTGTTTGAGGATGCCGGTGTGTTCTTGAGAATTAGATCTATTAAGAATGACTAAGGTCGAGCCTTAGCCGCCTCACTTTGGAAAAAGATCGGCTAACTACTGGGACCCAAGATAAACGGTCTGGATAGGGATGTAGAGGAGCAAAGCCGTCTAGATGAATTGCGATAAGTAATTTGGTGCAGACATTGCGCCTGCAAATTCACTTAAAACAACGTCGACTTAAAAAATTATAAAGATGAATTGAAAAGCATCTGGGAAATGCCTATTTCTGAGGTGTTGATCTTATAAGTCACTGAATGTAAATTATAAATATTATGTCCGGAATATCATGGACGTGAGTATTGAAGTGACATGGCGTCAATTCTAAAAGCAATATGCAACGTGGGATATTTGATACAACGTAGTAATAGTTATATCAATGCATACACTCCCCTAGATGAGTAGGGAAATGTATGAATAGTGTCATCGGCGGAATTCTGCCGGTAATGGGTCGATGTCAGATATCTTCTGACGGAGGGAAATTGGAATTTACATAATGCTAATATCGTTGTCAACTGTTTTTAGTCAAATTTATAAAAAAATCCTCGATTTTGGTCTTTGCTTCTAATTGAAATATTTCATGTTTTGCATCATCTTTTTCTTATTTTTATTCACCAGCCTGATCTCGAGTAGTACTTGTTTTTTCTCGTTTATCCGGACAATGAAGTTACTGGAGTAAACCTCCAGGACTAAACTTTATGGAGAATTAAATGGAAATCAGTACTATAGAAACAGTATCAATTGAAGAAGCTAAAAAAGCGTTCCTAATCGCGATAACCCCTTATGGATTATTTGGTGTGCCACGATTGATGACCGGGCTAGATATGACTAATTGGTATGGAGCACTTACGCTGTATTTTTTGGCAGGCCCTGCATTGCTCTGGTTGAAGCCTTTATTGCAACAATATGCTCCAATTACTGTGACGGGAATGAGCTATGCATGTTACTTTTGCCTTGGTAGTGCGCTGCTTATGCAGGTGGTATTTATGATTGAAGACGTGGTGATTTTTTACAAAGCTTCATTCAAGGAATAATAGAAGCCTTCATTTTTTAAGAAGTTTAAAATCTGGGCGCAGCGATGTCTTGCTAACTGGAACGACATCGCTGTCTGTCAAGGTTAAATCCTAGTTAACTCTTATTTCAGAGACAATTCGAAGAGATACCATATGGTAAAGATTTTAATTCTAGAAATTTTACTAAACCATTTGGTGTCTCATTGCTCTTGACCGATAATATACCTGCTGTATTTAGGTCAGACGGATTTAGATCCATGCGGGAAATGGTGTAGTAAAAAACTATTGTCGTTATGTCAATGAAAAAGCCGCACAACATGAAAGTTGATGCGGCTTAACAAGATTTATTGCAATTAAATGGTGCCCAGAAGAGGACTCGAACCTCCACACCCTAAGGCACATGGACCTGAACCATGCGCGTCTACCAATTCCGCCATCTGGGCATTGATTAATCTTACGAAGAATCAAAGAGCGCAAATTCTATAGGAAAGACACACTTTGTCAACGAGAAAAAAACAGCAAACACTTAATAAAACAGCTCCTGTTTTAAATTCTAGCAAATCCAATCCACGAAAATCCGATCCCCATGCAAGCCGTGAGGCGGCAAATTACGCCAATCCGCTGCCGAGTCGCGAATTCATCCTGGAAACCATGACGGAGCAGGGCGTGCCGGTCAGTGTTGAAGAGTTGTACCAGTTACTGGGCATAGGTGAAGACGAACAGGAGATATTCAACCGACGCCTGAACGCCATGGAGCGTGAAGGCCAGATCATGCGCAACCGCAAAGGCGCATTATGCATCGCGGAAAAGCTGCACCTGATCGCCGGCAAGATACAGGGCCATGCCGACGGCTTCGGTTTCCTGGTTCCTGATCAGGGCGGCGATGACCTGTTCCTGTCGCCGCGTGAAATGGCGCAGGTGATGCACGGCGACCGTGTGATGGTGCGCCAGTCCGGGTTTGACCGTCGCGGCCGTCCGGAAGGCAAGATAGTGGAAGTGCTGGAAAGGGCCACCAGCAAGCTGGTAGGCCGTATCGTGCGCGAGCAGGGCATGACCCTGGTCGCCGCAGAAGACAAGCGTATCAACCAGGATATATTGATCCCATACCACCTGGATATGGACGCGAAAGAAGGCCAGGTGGTGATGGTCGAACTGACCATGCAGCCCAGCCCGAATGCCAAGCCGATGGGCAAAGTGGTAGAGATTCTGGGTAATTACGCGGACTCCGGCATGGAAATCGAGATCGCCCTGCGCAAACACCAGTTGCCGCATGAGTTTTCACCGGCCGCCGAAGCGCAGGCAGAAAAATACCCTCGCGAAGTGCAGGAAGCGGACTGGAAAGGGCGTATCGATCTTCGCTCCCTACCGCTGATCACGATCGATGGCGAAACTGCACGTGACTTCGATGACGCTGTGTATGCCGAGTCGCAAGGCAAGGGTTGGCGTGTCGTTGTCGCGATTGCAGACGTCAGTTTCTATGTGAAACCTGGCGATGCCCTGGATAAGGATGCCTTCGACCGGGGCAATTCGGTGTATTTCCCGCGCCGTGTCATCCCCATGCTGCCTGAGGCGCTGTCTAATGGCCTTTGCTCATTGAAGCCGGATGTGGAGCGCCTGTGCATGGTGTGCGACATGCAGGTGGACGGCAACGGTGCTGTAAAACGCTACCAGTTCTATCCATCCGTGATGCTGTCAAAAGCACGCATGACCTATACCAAAGTGTTCGAAATCCTGAGCAATCCCGAAGGTGAGCTGGCGAAGGAGTATGCCTGGCTGGTACCGCACCTCAAGCACCTGTATGCGTTCTACCAGCTGTCATTAGGCGTGCGCGAAAAGCGCGGCGCTATCGAATTCGATAGCCAGGAAACGCTGATGGTATTCAACGACAACGGCAAGATCGATCACATCGAAGCCACTACCCGCAACGACGCGCATAAACTGATCGAGGAATGCATGCTGGCGGCGAATGTCTGTGCGGCCGATTTCCTGAAAGAACATGAGCATCCTGCGCTATATCGCATCCACGAAGGCCCTACGTCTGAAAAGCTGGAAGCATTGCGTACCTTTATGGGCGAGTTCGGTTTCGGTGTAGGCGGCGGCGACACGCCGCATGCCAAGGATTATGGCAAACTGCTGGCCCGCATCAAAGGCCGGCCGGACGAGCAGCTGCTGCAGACCGTGTTACTGCGGTCCATGCAGCAAGCGGTCTACAGCCCGGATAATGTCGGCCATTTCGGCCTTGCATACGAGGCATACGCGCACTTTACCTCCCCCATACGCCGCTATCCGGATTTGCTCATACACCGCGCCATCAAGGCCGTGCTGAACGGTGAAAAGTACAAAGCCGGCGACTGGGCGCAATTGGGGCAGCACTGTTCCATGACCGAACGCCGTGCTGACGATGCCACGCGAGACGTGAACGCATGGCTCAAGTGTTTCTACATGCAGGATAAAATCGGCGAGGAGTTCGACGGTACGGTGGCGGGTGTCACCAGCTTCGGCCTGTTTGTCGCGCTGGATGGCATCTACGTAGAAGGCTTGTTGCATGTGACGGAACTGGGCAACGATTACTTCAATTACGACAAGGCCCGTCATGAGATGTCTGGGGAACGCACGGGTGTTCGCTATCGCCTGGGTGACCGGCTCAAGGTAAAAGTAAGCCGGGTGGATCTGGAAACCAGCAAGATCGATTTTGTGCTGGCGACGACCGAGGTCAAGCCTGTCAGCGACGAGTCCTCTCCAGAATCGACTGGCCGGAAACCACAGGACAGGAAATCGCAGGCCAGGCCAGACAACACCCTCAGCGTCAGCAAGCCGAAGACAGGTAAGGCATTCAGCGAGAAAAGCACGCGGGCAAAAACGGCTGCATCCAAGAGTCGTGGACCGAGGACGCCTGGAAAAACAGCTGGAAAATCGGCTGCCAAGCCTGCCGGCCCTGCTAAATCCGGTACAAGCAAGCCGTCGGGAAAACCAAGAAAAGCAAGGTAACTTGGTTGGGAATAGTGGTCCGCGAGGACTCGGATTTAGATTAATAATTTATAAAAGTTAAGTGAGTTAAGTGTTATGAGCGATGCCCGTATTTTGTTTGGATTCCATGCCGTATTAAGCCGTTTGCGCCAGCACGCTGCCAGCGTGCAGGAGATTTTGATCGACCGTGACCGTATCGATGCGCGCATGAAAGATCTGTTAAGCCTGTCGGAAGCAGCAGGCGTGCGTACGATGGAGGTGGAGCGCTCACGCCTGGATGGTATGGCAGGTGCCAATGGCCGCCACCAGGGCGTGATCGCCAGGGTGATCGACACGCCGATACCGTATAAAGATATCCATGACGTGCTGGAATCCGGCCTGACCGAGCCGCCGTTCTTCCTCATCTTGGATGGCGTGGAGGATCCGCATAACCTCGGCGCCTGCCTGCGTGTGGCGGATGCCATGGGCGTGCATGCCGTCATCGCGCCAAAAGACAGGGCGGCCGGCCTGAATGCCACTGTGCGCAAAGTGGCGTGCGGCGCGGCAGAGACAGTTCCGTTCATTGCGGTCACCAATCTTGCACGTACCATGCGCGAGTTGAAAGACGCCGGAGTCTTTATTGTGGGCGCAGCTGCGGAAGCCGAGCATGACCTGTTTGCGACTAAGCTGGAAGGTCCATTGGCTCTGGTGTTAGGTGCGGAGGGCACTGGGCTTCGTCGCCTGACTGCAGAAAACTGCGATGCCCTGGTGAGTATCCCGATGTTCGGTACAGTGGAAAGCCTGAACGTATCGGTGGCCAGCGGTATTTGCCTGTACGAAGCCAGAAGGCAGCGCGGACTGAAGTAACTACACCAAATATCAAGTTCAATATTGAAACTTAAAAATGGATTCGTCATAGTTGGATTGGATTGATAAAAATTGACGAAAAAAATCCCCAGGGCATTCGCATACCCTGGGGCAACTCGCAATTAACGCTATGGAGATTCTGGCGGGAAGGTAAAGGAACATGCAATACCCACATTCATGGAAACTGCATGGCCTAGGTCCCAGTACCTTCCCATTGCTATCCAATCATGAATTGCAATATATGTACCAGCGCCTATGATTTTTTAAGACTATGATTATTATAGCTAATGTTAAATTTTGTTAAATTCGGATGTGGTTGTAAATCGGCTGAAATAAACCATATGGCTGTATACAGCCACCAGCAGCAATAAAAAACGCCCTCGAAAGGGCGTTTTTTTATTGCTTACTACGACTTAAATTTTACTCTTTGCCGATTTGGTAGAACTCTTGGTGATGCTCAGAGATTTTGCCGGTTGCAGCATCGACTTCCACCTTGATTTCAGCGCCATCCTTGGTTTTGATGTCGAACTCATACGTAGCTGAACCATCTGCCTCAATTTCGTATTCCGTTTCGGTCACTTCACCCGGATAGGCTTCCAGCGCAGTCTTCTTTGCATCCGCTTCGCTAATCTTAGCCTTGGCCTTGAATAGCGGGTCATCCGCATTCTTGACTTCCTGTTCTACTTCCTTAACCTTGCCGGTCAGGGCGTTGATTTCTACATCCCAGGCTTTGCCGTCCGGTGTTTCGATATCGAATTCATACACGGGGATTTTTCCCTCAAGTTTGAATTCGACTTTCACGATGTCGCCGTTCTTCTCCTTGAGCGCGGCTTTCACAGCAGTTTCCATGCTGATCTTGGTCTTCGGGTAAGCCATCTCTGCGGCTTGTAAGCTGCTAGTCGCGACAAAGGCGCCAGCTATAATGGATAACATTGCGAGTTGTTTCATGGTGTTTCCTTTCTATGATGACTTATCGATTTAGGCAACCGAAGCGCCACCTACCTAGGCTTAGGTGATCCGATTATAGCATTTGGCACGGGAAAGATTCATGGCTGAAATATAAATGTGAGGAAATACAGGCTATTAGCCAATTATTTTGACGCACGGTTTCAAATTAAATACCCGGTTTCGCTTTATTTTAAGCCGTTAAAATGGTACTTTAGCCCTCTTTGCAATTGCTGGAATTATCAGTTTTTTCGTTGTTTTAACTTTTGGAGTAATCATGGCTGTTGAACGTACCTTATCAATTATCAAACCGGATGCTGTCGCTAAGAATGTCATCGGTAAAATCTACACACGTTTTGAATCCAACGGTCTCAAGATCGTGGCTGCCAAGATGGCGCAACTGAGCCAGGCAGAGGCAGAAGGTTTTTACGCTGTGCACAAGGAACGCCCATTCTTTGCCGACCTGGTCAAGTTCATGATCTCCGGCCCTGTCATGATCCAGGCGCTTGAAGGCGAGGGAGCAGTATTGAAGAATCGTGACCTGATGGGTGCGACTAATCCAAAAGATGCGGCTCCTGGCACTATCCGTGCCGATTTTGCTGAAAGCATCGATGCTAATGCAGTACACGGTAGCGACTCTGCAGAAAATGCCGCGATCGAAATCGCCTATTTCTTCGGAAAAATCTAAGGACAGGCAAGAGTACTGAACTAATGTTGAATCGGCAATGTTGAATCTTCTCGACCTTAACCAGCCGCAGCTAGCAGCGTATTTCGCTGGGCTGGGGGAGAAGCCGTTCCGCGCCAAGCAAATGATGCGATGGATGCATCATTTCGGCGTGGATGATTTCGGCCAGATGACCGACATTGCCAAGGTGTTGCGTGAAAAACTGTCGCTGGAGGCGGAGATCAGCCCGCCTGCCGTGACGCTGGAACAAATATCGGAAGACGGTACACGCAAGTGGCTGGTGGATTCCGGCAACGGCAATGGCGTGGAAACCGTGTTTATCCCCGAAGCCGACCGCGGCACGCTGTGCGTATCGTCGCAAGTTGGCTGTGCTCTGGAATGCACCTTTTGCTCTACCGGGCGCCAGGGATTCAACCGCAACCTCAGCGTATCCGAAATCATCGGTCAGTTATGGATTGCCAATAAGTCGCTCAGGCAGGATGCCGATTACGGCCTGCTTTCCAAGGACGACCGCATCATCAGCAATGTGGTGATGATGGGCATGGGCGAACCGTTGGCCAACTATGACAACGTGGTCACTGCCATGCAGATCATGCTGGATGATTCCGCTTATGGCTTGAGCCGCAGGCGTGTCACGCTTTCTACAAGCGGCATGGTGAATGCCATGGACAAACTTAAAGAGGATTGTCCTGTGGCGCTGGCCGTTTCCCTGCATGCGCCCAACGACCAGTTGCGCGACGAGATCGTGCCAATCAACAAGAAGTACCCGCTAAAAGAACTGATGGCGGCATGCGGGCGTTACCTTGAAAAAGCGCCCCGCGATTTCGTCACGTTCGAATACGTGATGTTGGACGGCATCAATGACAGTCTCGAACATGCAAAACAATTGCTGGCCGTGGTGAAAGACGTGCCCTGTAAATTCAATCTCATCCCTTTCAATCCATTTCCCAATAGCGGCTACGGCACTTCTACACCGCACAATATCCGCGTATTCCGCGATGTGCTGATGCAGGCAGGCTATGTAGTGACGACCCGCAAGACACGCGGTGAAGATATTGATGCGGCATGTGGCCAGCTTGCTGGTAAAGTGCAGGATAAAACCAAGCGTACATTACGCAGGATCGCCGTGGAAAGGGTTGCATGAGAACAGGTGGGATGAGCGAAGGTTGTATGAATAAGTCAAGCTGTATGGTCAAACCAGGTTTCATGGGGACGCAGGGCTCATTTGGTGTGTTAGGTATGGTCGTCTTGCTGGTGCTTGCCGGCTGCGCAAACCAGCAAAGCCAGAAGGCCTATTCCGGCAAGGAATCCAGCCAGCATGAAAGTGCCCGTGTGCATACTGAACTAGGCGCAGGATATTACGGCCAGAACCAGTTAGCGATTGCGCTGGAAGAGTTTACCGAGGCGACCCGCCTGGATCCCAATTATGCGCTGGCATACAACGGCCTGGGCCTTGTCTACAGTGCGCTGAAAGAGGACGCCAAGGCCGATGCCAATTTCAAAAAATCAGTGCAGATGGAGCCAAACAACTCCCAGTCCAGGAATAACTACGGCACTTTCCTGTGTTCGCGTAACCGTATCGACGAATCGATCACGCAGTTCATGGATGCGGTCAAAAATCCGCTCTACACGACACCAGCAGTCGCCTATATGAATGCTGGCATATGTTCCCTTCGCAAAAATGATACGGTAAACGCGGAGACGTATTTCCAAAAGGCCCTGATCGCCAATCCGGGGCTCAGCTCAGCTGCGTACCAGCTGGGCCTGATTTACTTCAATAAAGAGCAATATACGTTCGTTCGTGCAGCCTTGCAGAATGCCCTGAGCAACAATCCATCGCCCGAAGTATTGTGGCTGGCAATTCGTACAGAACGTATACTAGGCAATAAAGATGCGGTGTCCAGCTACACGCTGGAACTGAGAAGGCAATACCCGAAATCAGAGCAAACCAAGGCGCTATTGCAGGGGCAATGACCGCGCCGTAAATCGAGTATACGAAATGACGGTCTCCACTACGGACATAACTACTGAACCCACCCAGGAATCCCCGGCCGATACCTTGCCGAAAATGGGGGAGGTCCTGCGTGAAAAACGCGAAGAGAAGAATCTCACAGTCGAGGATGTTTCCAATCGCCTGCGCTTGAGTGTCCGGCAGATACAGGCGCTGGAAACCAATAATTTCGCTTCTTTCCCGGAAGCCATGATGACCCGCGGATTCATACGCAACTACGCGCGTTTCCTCGAGATCGACCCCGAACCCTTGCTGCAGGCCTACCGTGAATACGTCCCCAGCGAATCCCCGCATTCGCTTAGTCTCCACTCTGCCAATGTACAGTTGCCCATTAATGGGCAGCGAAGCTGGGGGAAATATATTGTCCTGCTTGTGGTGATAGCCCTGCTGGTCGGCGGATGGATTGTTTATGAAGATTACCTGCCGCACCATAGTTTTTCTGGCACGTTGGCTGAAGCGCCTGCATCCCCCCCGCAAACTGTTGTAGAACCAGCCCCAAGCAATGAACCCATGCCGGAGGCTGCATTGCCGCTGGCAGAACGCGAGAATGAGCAAGGTGCTGCGGATGCAACAGGGAGCAGTGTCGAAACCACTGCACCCGTGGCAGTCGCGCCAGCAGGCACTGCGGATGCGGTTAA
>JAZKEL010000376.1:0-3952 GCA_040387075.1 Pseudomonadota bacterium | reverse complement strand
AACATTGGTCGGCATGTTCGGCATCGGCAATATACCCACCGGCGACAAGGACCCGTTTGCATTGCGCCGCCATGCGCTGGGCGTCATTCGCATGCTGGCGGAAAAAAATATTGCGGTTGAGCTGGATGTATTGCTGAAGCTGGCAGCCCAGGCATTCGGTGACAGCATTAGCGACGCTTCAGCTGCATTGAGCGATTTCATCTACGACAGGCTGAGCGGCAACTTGCGTGAACAAGGTTACACGCCGCAGCAGGTGGATGCCGTGCTGTCGTTGCGCCCGCAATACCTGGCGGAAATATCCCAACGCCTTGAGGCGGTTCGTGCATTCAGCACGTTGCCGGAGGCAGAAAGCCTGGCCGCTGCCAATAAGCGTGTCGGCAACATCCTCAAGAAATCAGAGGCTGAAGTAAAGCCTGCGATTGACAGCGGCCTGTTGCAGGAGCCCGCCGAGATTGCACTGAACCAGGCGCTGGCCAGCGTTAAACCTGTGGCCGATGCGGCATTCGAACAGGGCGATTACACTGCTTCGCTGCAGGCATTAGCGGCATTGAAACAACCGGTAGATGCATTCTTCGACGGTGTCATGGTGAATGCCGACGATCCCGCATTGAAAGCCAACCGGCTGGCGCTTTTAAAGCAGTTGCACGATGCGATGAACCGTGTGGCCGACCTTTCCAGGTTGGTGAGCTAGACTCGAAAACCCATCATGAAGGCTAAACCATGAAACTTGTCGTTCTCGACCGCGACGGCGTGATCAACGTGGATTCGCCGCATTACATCAAAAGCCCCAGCGAATGGGTGCCGATCCCGGGCAGCCTGGAAGCCATCGCCCGGCTTAATCAAAATGGCTACCGAGTGGCGGTTGCCACGAATCAATCCGGCATCAGCCGCGGCATTTACGACATGGCGACGCTGAATGCCATTCACGACAAGATGTACAAAGCCTTAGGCCAGTTGGGCGCACGTGTGGATGCCCTATTCTATTGCCCGCATGCCAATGAAGATAATTGCGCATGCCGCAAGCCGAGATCGGGCATGGTCGAGGAGATCAGCCGCCGCTTCAATACCGACCTCAAAGGTGTTCCCTGCGTAGGCGATTCTCTGCGCGACCTGACACCGGGTGCCAAATTCGGCATGCAGTCCATCCTTGTCCGCACAGGGAAAGGCGAGCAAACGCTGGCCGAAGGCGGCTTGCCTGATGATACCTGGGTTTGCGCGGATCTCGCCGAGGCCGTTAACCGCATCATTGCCGAAACGGTTTGAAGGCATCGCGATGACTGGTCTGCGTTCCCTGCTGTTCAATCTTGGCGTCATTGTTATCACGCCACCCTTTGCGCTGCTGGCAATTCTGCTGAAGCCATTGCCTGCAGTGACACGTTCACGCCTGGTCAACGGCTGGGCGATCATGACCATGTGGTGGCTGGGCGTCACTTGCGGGCTGCGCTATCGCGTCATCGGCCGTGAGAACATCCCCGCCCATGCCAGCATCGTCATGGCCAAACACCAGTCCGCCTGGGAGACCATCGCTTTCCAGACAATATTCCCACCGCAGATATGGGTACTCAAACGCGAGTTGCTATGGATTCCCTTCCTAGGCTGGGCGTTCGCTGCGCTTTCAGCCATCGCCATCAACCGCGCAGGCGGACGCGAAGCGCTGAAACAGCTGGTTGCCCAAGGTAAAGATCGCCTGGCACGGGGATTATGGGTGGTGGTATTCCCGGAAGGCACGCGCACTTCCCCCGGCGAACGCGGCAAATACCATATCGGCGGCGCATGGCTGGCCACGCACACCCAGGCCACCGTCGTCCCGGTGGCGCATAATGCCGGCGAGTTCTGGGGCAAGAATTCACTATTGAGGAAGCCGGGCGTGATTACCGTCAGCATCGGCAAACCCATCGAAACCGCAGGCTTGAAGCCGGATGCACTCAATAAAATGGTAGAAACCTGGATAGAAGAAGAAATGACCAGGCTCGATAGCGTATAGGCGATAGCTAGCTGATCACTTCGATGCCGACCACTTCGACCCTCACACTGCCCAACGGCGAAACCATCGCTTACCAGCTTGAACGCCGCCCCCGCCGCACCGTCGGCATGCGCATCAGCGCAAGCGGGTTAATCGTACATGCCCCCAAACGCTTATCCCTGGCAGATCTGGAGAAGATGCTGCTCACGAAAGCGGGCTGGATAAGTAAAAAGCTTGAAGCGCGCCATGAAAATAGCGTGCCGCCGATACGCTGGGAAGACGATGCCACGCTTCTGCTACTGGGCAACACTATCACGCTGCGGGTTGAAACCTATGCCCGCAATCGCGCCATCCAGTTTAATCCCCCAAACCACCCGCCGGCGACCTTGCTGCTGGCAACGCCCGCCCCTGGCGACCAGGCGGCTATTTCCCGCAAGGTGCAGCAGTGGTACCGTAAATATGCGATGACGGATTTCGACCGAAGGCTGGAGATTTTCTCGACCAAACTGGGCGTAGCAAAACCGGCCCTGTATCTTTCCAGCGCAAAAAGTCGCTGGGGAAGCTGCAATTCAAAAAAGGAAGTAAGGCTGAACTGGCGCCTGATCCAGGCGCCGCCGCATATCATTAATTACGTGATCTGCCATGAGCTGGCACACTTGAAGGAGATGAATCATTCTGCACGGTTCTGGGCGGTAGTCGCCAGCATTTTTCCGGAATACAAACGTGCAGAAAGTGAATTGAAGCAGTTGTCAGCCCAGCTGCATGCCGTAGACGGCAATTAACTGTCGCTACACTTACAATGAAATGAGATATCTGGGGACGGCTGACTAAATTTAGTCGAATAGCGAATGCTGGCGTTGTTCGATCACCTGCATAACCTGGGCCTTGCCATCGTTGTCCATGTCCCACCAGGCGCGGATTTCATCGATCGTCCTGAAACATCCCTCACACAAACCAGTAGATCCATTCATCGCACAAACGCCGATACAGGGCGAAGGAATGTCCGTTACGTTATCCGTCATGATCAACTCGCTGAGCCTGGCTTAACTTAATTTTGCTTAACTTATATTCTGCTTAACTTAACTTGCCGTGGCATTGCTTGTATTTCTTGCCGGAGCCGCAGGGGCAGGGATCGTTGCGGCCGACTTTCAAGCCATCTCGCTCGAAAGGACGGATAGCATCCTGGGGCTCTTCTTCGGCAGGCGGAGCATCCAGCGCCTCATTGTAGTCGGCATGCTGGTAGCGCACGTTTTCAGCTTCCACCGGCCTCTCAACCGCTTCCACATCCGCCTCACTCTTCACCTGGATCATCATGGTGACTTTGGTGACTTCGCTTTTCACGCTATCCAGCAATGCCGAAAATAGCTCGAACGCTTCCCGCTTATATTCCTGCTTGGGGTTCTTCTGCGCATAGGAACGCAGGTGGATGCCCTGGCGTAGATGGTCCAGCGCGGCCAGGTGTTCGCGCCACGCATTGTCCAGTATCTGCAGCATCACGGCGCGCTCGAACTGGCGCATGACGTCTGCACTGGCAAGCGCTTCCTTGGCCTGGTAGGCAGCTTCTGCCGCTTCCTGGATATGCTCGCGCAAGGTCTCTTCATGCAGCTCGGGATTGTCTTCCAGCATTTTCTGCAATGGCAGGACGAGATTGGTTTCGCCTTCCAGGATCTTTTCCAGGCCGGGCACGTCCCATTGCTCTTCCACGCTGCCGGGCGGAATATGGTCGGCGATCAGCTGGTTGATCACGTCTTCGCGCATGGCGCGGATGGTTTCCGCAACGTCAGTCGCTTCCAGCAGTTCATTGCGCTGCTGGTAGATGACTTTACGCTGGTCATTGGAGACATCGTCATATTCGAGAAGCTGTTTGCGGATATCGAAGTTACGGCCTTCTACCTTGCGTTGGGCATTCTCGATGGCGCGCGTCACCCATGGGTGCTCGATGGCTTCGCCTTCGGGCATCTTCAGTTTTTCCATGATGCTGGAAACACG
>JAZKEL010000375.1:30159-31415 GCA_040387075.1 Pseudomonadota bacterium | reverse complement strand
GGCAGGCGCGATCTTCCAGCAGGCCATCAGCATGGGGTAATTCCACGGCACGATAGCGCCGACGACGCCGATAGGCTCACGCGTGATCATGGCCAGGGTATTGCCTGCCGTGGGCGCAATTTCGTCGTATACCTTGTCGATGGCCTCGCCGAACCAGCGCAAGGAATTGGCTGCAGAGTTGACATCGACTGACAGGCTGGCCGAGATGGGCTTGCCCATGTCCAGTGTTTCCAAGAGGGCAAGCTCTTCCCTGTTCTCGATCAGCAAATCGGCAAAGCGGATCATGATTTGCTTACGCTCGCGCGGCGATTTGCCGGCCCAGCGCCTGTCATTGAATGCTTCGCGCCCGGCCTTTACCGCCAGGTCGATATCCGCCGACTTGCCGCTGGCAACATCGGCCAGCTTGCGGCCATCTATCGGTGACAAGCATTCAAATGTAGCGCCGTCCTGCGCGTCTACACGTTGCCCATCAATAACGGCACGCCCGTCTATCGTGAGTGGCCCTTCTATAAGTGCAAGCGCACGTGCATGCCAGTCAACTGCTTTATCTGTGGTCATATCTATAGTCCCGAATTTTCATGCATAGCATTCTCATGGATTTGATTTAAAGCCCCGCCATGCACACATATTTGATTTCCAGGTATTCATCGATGCCATGGTGCGAACCTTCGCGACCAAGCCCGGATTGCTTGATACCGCCGAAGGGCGATACTTCATTGGAAATCATGCCGGTATTGACGCCGACCATGCCGTACTCCAGGGCTTCCGCCACTTGCCAGATCCGGCCGATATCGCGGCTGAAGAAATACGATGCCAGGCCGAATTCCGTGCGGTTTGCCAGCTCGACCACATCATCGTCCGTCTTGAAGCGGAACAGGGGCGCTACCGGCCCGAACGTCTCCTCGCGGAAAATCATGGCATCCGGGCTGACGTCCGCCAGCACTGTCGGCTCGTAGAATGTCCCGCCCAACAAACCGGCAGGTGCTGCCCGCCTACCGCCCTGTATCAACACAGCTCCCCTGGCGACGGCATCGGCCACATGGCTTTCCACTTTTTCGATAGCTGCATTATCAATGAGCGGCCCTTGCGTAATGCCTTCGGCCGTGCCCTCGCCCACCTTGAGTTCGCTGACTTTAACAGCAAGCTTCCTGGAAAATTCGTCGAATACGCCATCCTGCACGAACAGGCGGTTGGCGCATACGCACGTTTGCCCGGCATTGCGGAATTTGCTGATGAGCGCGCCTTCTACGGCAGCG
>JAZKEL010000375.1:20217-30149 GCA_040387075.1 Pseudomonadota bacterium | reverse complement strand
GTCCAGGTCGGCGTCGTCGAACACGATGAACGGCGCATTGCCGCCTAGTTCCAGGGACAGTTTCTTGATGGTATCGGCGCACTGGCGCATCAATACACGCCCTACTTCGGTGGAGCCGGTGAAGGACAGCTTGGTTACCACCGGGCTTTCGCAGATGGCGGCGCCGATTTCGCGGGGGTCGCCCGTCAGCACCTGCAACACGCCACTGGGAAGCCCTGCCTCTTCCGCCAGCACAGCCAGTGCAAACGCGGATAACGGCGTTTGTTCGGCCGGCTTGATGATCATGCTGCAGCCTGCTGCCAGCGCAGGCCCGACTTTGCGCGTGATCATGGCGATGGGGAAATTCCATGGCGTGATGGCCGCCGTCACCCCGATAGGCTGCTTAAGCACAAGCAGGCGGCGGTCGCCCATGGGTGCCGGGATGACTTCGCCGTACACGCGCTTGGCCTCTTCGGCAAACCACTCGATAAAGCTGGCACCGTAGTTCACTTCACCGCGCGACTCGCTCAGCGGCTTCCCCTGCTCCGTGGTAAGTAGTAGCGCCAAGTCTTCGCGATGCAGGATGATCAGGTCGAACCAGCGCTTGAGAATGGTCGCACGTGCCTGTGCAGTCAGTGCCTTCCATGATTTCTGCGCAGCCTCGGCCGCAATGATCGCCCGCAAGGTTTCGGCGCGGCCCATCATGGGCACATGCGCAATCGTTTCACCATTAGCTGGATTGGTCACGGCAAACGTTTTGCCAGAATCTGCCGAAGTCCATTGCCCGGCCAGGCTGGCGACTCCGGATTTAAGTAGCGGCGGATAGCTCAATACGATGGGCATTACATCTCCTGTACTGCGTATGCTATGTATGCTGCGGAAACCACTTTGGGTTTCTCTGTGTGCTTCGATGCTTTTTACTAATTGCAATAAAAATAAATTGATTACAGCAGGTGTGTCGAGCGGAAATCGTTTGCAACTCGCGGGGGAGTTGCAAACGATATATCACTGCCAGTTCATTTAAAAATCAAACTAGCTTGTTTACCAAGTACGTTTTACGTAAACAGTCAGCTTATCTTCATTTACATTACGACCGGTATTGCTGACATAAAAACCCTCATCCTGTACATCGAAAGTAGAAGTAAAGTATGCGCCAGCATTGAAACCATCAATGGATTTGCCTTGGAATGGGACAGCAAAGTCGCGATCAAGGCCGATCAGCATATCGCCCTGGTCGCCATTGATATGCCGCGTATTCGTATAACCGACCTTGCCACTCAGGTTCAAGTCATAAAACGGTAATTTATACTTGGCTTTCAGTTCATTGTAATCTGCTCCTTTGGTATCGCGTCTGGATCCATTCTCATTGTCCGAACCGTAATAATCTGTCAGTGCACGATAATAGGTATAGGTCAGCCATTCATAGGAGACACCAACTGAGGCTTCAAATGTGTCTTGTTTATGACCGCTCAATGAATCTTCACGGTTCGGGTAGGTATAGTAATTACCGAGAAAATTAAGCCCGATACCGTTATCGAACGTATGGGCATAGCCACCGTAGAAATCGATTTCCCAGCGATTGCCATCTTGTGTGCTACTTTTTCCAGCATATTGTTCATCGATGTTCGAAAACCAGGTACCCAGATAAAAGCCGCTGTTATGAGCCCAGTCGATACCGCCCTGGAGGGCAGCACCGTTGCTCAGTGCCACACCACGGAACATGTAGTTACTGTACACGCCCAGGTTGTAGTTCAGCGTGTATGCCGGCGCAGCCATAGTAGCCGCAGGTTCAGCTTCGGCATGCGCGACTTGATTAAAGGACATCACAGCACCCAGTACCCCAGATAACAACAAATATTTCTTCATAGCATATACCCCTTCATTAAAAAAAATTTACTACAAACATCAGATTTACTACAAACATCAACTAAACAACCCCTAAAAAATTAGCCATTAAACTATTGATTCGCATCGCTATAGGCTTGCGCCACTTCGTGCTTGCGTTGCCGCTCTGCTCGCGACTGGTAGATGCTGGAAGCGATCACCGCGATGCTGACGACTGCAATAGTGACGGTAGCAACAGCATTGATGGTGGGGTTCAATCCCAGCCTTGCGCGAGAAAAAATCACCATCGGCATAGTGGAATAGCCGGGGCCCGACAGGAAGGATGAGAGCACCACGTCATCAAATGACAGGGTGAATGTCAGCAGGAAAGCCGATACCAGGGCCGGCAACAGCAAAGGCAAAGTCACCAGCCGGAATACCTGGAACGGCCTGCAGCCGAGATCCATCGCCGCTTCATCCAGACGGCCGTCCATTTCCTGCAGGCGGGATGTCACCACCACCGCAGCATAGGCTGTGCCGAGCAAGGCATGCCCAAGCAGGATGGTGAACAGGCCGCGCTCGGGGAACCCCAGCCAATGCTGCAACGAAACCAGCATCAATAACAGCGACAGCCCAACGATGACATCCGGCATCACCAGCGGTGTGCTGGACATGGACGACAGCAAGGTGCGCCCCGGAAAGCGCTTATAACGGGTGAGCGCAAACGCCGTGAAGGTGCCGAAAAACACCGACATCAGTGCCGAGAAAAATGCAATCTTCAACGATAGCCAGACCGCGGCAATGAGGTCGCTGTCCTTGGCCAGCGCCACGTACCAGCGCAGGCTGGCCTCGGTCCATACGGTCACCAGTGGCGATGCATTGAACGAGTAGATAACCAGCGTGACGATAGGCATATACAAAAAGATATACACCATCACCATCCAGGCGCGACCGAATGCCTTATTCATGATTTGGCCTCCAGCTGGTCGGACTGGTATTTATTGAAGATGGCCATCGGCAACAGGATCAGCAGGATCATCACCACGGCAACGGCAGACGCCATCGGCCAGTCGTTATTGCTGAAGAATTCATCCCACAATACGCGGCCTATCATCAGCGTATCCGGTCCACCCAGCAATTCGGGTATCACGTACTCACCGACCGCGGGGATAAATACCAGCATGGAACCGGCAATGATGCCGGCCTTGGACAAGGGGATAGTCACCAGCCAGAAAGTGCGGAACGGGCTGGTACCGAGGTCTGCCGCCGCTTCCAGGTAACGTACATCCAGCTTGGACAGATTGGCGTAGAGCGGCAATATCATGAACGGCAGGTAGGAATACACCATGCCCACCAACAGGGAGAACGGCGTATTCATCATCGCGATCGGGTCATTGATGATGCCCAGGCTGATCAATACGTTGTTGATGACGCCGTTATTCACCATCAGCGTTTTCCATGCATAGATTCGCAGCAGGAAAGATGTCCAGAACGGCAGCATGATGAGCATCAGCAGCATCGGCTGCAGGTGCTTGGGTGAGCGCGCCATGAAGTAAGCGAAAGGGTAACCGATGGCCAGGCAGATAACGGTGGTGACCAGCGCGTATTTGATGGAGGAAAGATAGGTCTCGAAATACAGCGGGTCTGTGCTAAGGAAGATGTAGCTGGCAAAGTTCAGCTTGATGGTCGGCCAGCCCTGCGTCCAGCTGATCATGCTGGAGACCGAGGTGGATTCCATTTCCGACAGGCTGATTTTCAGCACGATCAACAGGGGGATCGCGGCCAGCAAGAGGAACCAGAGATAGGGCACGCCGATCACGATCTGCCGGCCGGGGATATGGTTGCGCAGGTAGTTGAAAACATTAGTCATGGCAAGCTCCGTTCATGAGGTTTCGATGCTGACTCAATGCGTCAACACCACCATCGCCATATCATTCCAGTGCGCATAGGCCCTGTCGCCCCAGGTCAGTCCGCAACTCAGGTCCCGCGTATTATTCAGTTCCTGCGCCTTGATCACTTTGCCGCTGTCGAGCTTGAGGTGGTAAGTAGTGTGTGCTCCGAAATAGACGATCTCGATGACCTCGCCGGCACACCAGTTATAACCGTTTGTGGGCTGCTCCTTACTCAGCATAATCTTTTCAGGGCGTAGCGCAACGCCAACCGACATGCCGGTGTTGCCGCTGATGCCATGCCCGACATAATGCAGGCACTCTTCACAGCGGATGGTGACATGGTCGGATTCGTCTTCTTCGATGACACCGTCGAAGATATTCACGTTACCGATGAAATCGGCTACCTGGCGGCTATTGGGCATCTCATAGACTTCATCGGGCGAACCCACTTGCATGAAGGAGCCCTCGCTCATGACCGCGATGCGCGAGGCCATGGTCATGGCTTCCTCCTGGTCGTGCGTCACCAGCACACAGGTCACACCGACTTCCTCGATGATATTGACCAGTTCAAGCTGGGTCTTCTCACGCAGCTTTTTATCCAGTGCACCCAGCGGTTCATCCAGCAGCAGCAATTTCGGCCGCTTGGCCAGGCTGCGTGCCAGTGCCACGCGTTGCTGCTGTCCGCCCGAAAGCTGGTGCGGTTTACGCTGGGCAAATTTTGTCAGTTGCACCAGGCCCAGCATGGATTCCACCCGCTCGGCGATATCAGGCTTCGCCATATCGTCGCGGCGCAAGCCGAACGCGATGTTCTCCCAGACCGTGAGGTGGGGGAACAAGGCGTAAGACTGGAACATCATATTGATGGGGCGCTTATAGGCGGGGATATCCGTGATGTCCTTGCCGGCCAGGAATATCTTGCCGTTGGTGGGCTTTTCAAAGCCCGCCAGCATGCGTAACAGGGTCGACTTTCCGCAACCGGATCCACCCAGCAAGGCAAAGATCTCCCCAGTAGCCACGGTAAGCGATATGTTGTCCACCGCTTTGACGCTGCCATCGTAGACCTTGGTGATGCCTTCGACACGCAACAATTCCTGAGGTGTCTTTTTTCTTACCGCACTCGTATTTGCAGAACTAGTGGTTGCAGGACTAGTGCTTGCCGCATCGGCGGTTGCTGTTATGGCCATAAATACCCCTAAACTAAGTAATTACCCGAATGCTTTACCCGTTACATAACAGTGCGCCAGCATTTCGGCTGGCGCACTATCGACTTACAAGCCTGTCTTGAACCGTGTGAACAAGCGCGTCATCACACGGCGCGTATTGTTATCCACGTTGCCCGGCGCGATCAGGTTGGCCACATCGGCATCCGACAGGTAAATGGTTTTATTATTCCGGATATCGGCATCGACGAATGGCGTAGCGGCCTTGTTCGGGTTGGCATAGGTCACCGCATTGGTCAGGCCGGCGTGCACTTTCGGTTGCATGATGTAGTTGATGAACTTGTGTGCATTCTGCGGGTGCGGAGCATCCGTGGGGATCGCCATGGTATCCATGAACATCAGGCCGCCGGTTTTAGGCACCAGTGCCACTATGTTCTGCGCTGATTTATTTTCAATGGAACGCTTACGCGCCAGGTTGAAATCGCCAGCCCAGCCCAGGGCAACACACACCGAACCGCTTGCCAGGTCTTCAATCTGGCCGCCGGAATTGAAACGCTTGATGTCCGGACGTACTTTTTTCAGCAATTCGTACGCAGCCGTGTAATCCGCCGCATTGGTGCTGAATTCAGGTTTCTTGAGGTAATGCAGGGCCACCGGGAACACTTCGGAAGGCGTATCCAGGTAAGTCAATCCACAGGATTTAAGCTTGTTCGTATATTTAGGATCGAATACCAGGTCCCAGGCGTTATCCGGCATGGGCATGGTGCCCAGCGCTTTTTTCACCTTATCCACGTTGATGCCCACCGTGGTGTAGCTCCACAGCCAGTCGACCAGGTAGGCATTGCCAGGATCAAGCTTGCCCAGCTGTGCCAGCACACCAGGATCGAGGTTCTTCCAGTTCGGCAGTTTGGTCTTGTCCAGCTTCTGCAGCAAGCCGCCGTCTATCTGCAGTTTCGCCCAGTTGGAGGATGGCACCACGATGTCGTAACCTGTCCTGCCGGCCACCAGTTTGGCATGGAGGATCTCATTGCTGTCGAATACGTCGTAACGCACCTTGATGCCGGTTTCTTTCTCGAAATTGGCAATGGTGTCCGGGCCCAGGTAATCGGACCAGTTATAGATATTGAGGATCTTTTCCTCGTCCTTGGCATACGCGGCAGGCATAACGGCAGCGCTTGCCACCACCACGGCCAGTGCCGCCGACAGACAATTACTTAATACACGTTTATTGAATAACGATTTCATTCATATTCTCCTGGATACCCATTAAAGATAGTGATATTAAAACTGACGTGAAACGCCGTAAGATTACCTCAACCAATTTAAACTATCCAAGCCGGATTCCTGCCTGATACGCATTGGCAATGCCGGCAGTCGAACCATACCCTTGCCGTAAGCGTTTTTGCTGTATTTACGCAGCATTAACACTTAGTTGTTTAGTCTCCATATACCCCAGCGCTTCCAGTTCCGCCAGCGTGGCATCCAGGCATTGAACGATGAGCTTCATCATGTCATCGATCTGCGATTTGCTGATCATCAGCGGCGGCGCAATGATCATGCGATCCCCTACCGCACGCATGATCAACCCATTGGCAAAACAGTGGTTGCGGCAAATCATGCCGACATCCAGCGACTCATCGAACATGACATGCGCGTGCTTGTCTTTCATAAGCACAAAACCTGCCATCAGGCCGATGGTTTCAGCCCCACCCACCAGGGGATGATTCGCAAGCTGCGCATAATGGTGTGCAAGGTAGGGGCCAGTCTCCCTTCGCACCCTATCGACCAAGCCTTCTTTTTCGAGGATATCGATATTGGCGAGTGCGACGGCACAGGCCACCGGATGGCCGGAGTAGGTATAGCCGTGATTGAAATCACCGCCCTGGTTGATCAGCACATCGGCCACGCGCTTGCCTACAACGACGCCGCCCAGCGGCAGGTAGCCTGAAGTCACGGCTTTGGCGAATGTCATCAGGTCCGGTCTTGCGCCCAGCAATTGCGAGCCGAACCAGGTACCCAGGCGCCCGAAGCCGCAGATGACCTCATCGCAGATCAGCAGGATTCCGTACTTGTCGCAGATGCGTTGTATTTCCGGCCAGTAGGTTTTGGGCGGGATGATGACACCGCCAGCGCCCTGAATTGGCTCACCAATGAATGCAGCGACTTTATCTGCACCAATTTCGACAATTTTCTTCTCCAGCCAGCCGGCAGCTTCTATGCCGAATGCATCCTTGTCCTTCGCATGGTCGAGGCCGTAATGATATGGTTGTTCGATGTGCACGATGTCGGGGATAGGCAAGCCGCCCTGCGCGTGCATATAGCCCATCCCGCCAAGCGATGCGCCTGCCATGGTAGAGCCGTGGTAGGCATTGTTACGGCTGATGATGACCTTGCGCTCAGGCTGCCCCAGCGTGGCCCAGTAATGGCGCACCATGCGGATATTGGTGTCATTGGATTCGGAGCCGGAACTGCTGAAAAACACGTGCGAATAATGTTCCCCGGCCAGGCCGACGATACGTTCCGCCAGTTTCACCGCAGGAATATTGGCTGTCTGGAAAAAACTGTTGTAGTAGGGAAGCTCCTGCATCTGCTTGGCAGCTGCATCGACCAGCTCCTGGCGACCGTAGCCGATATTGACGCACCACAGGCCGGACATGGCGTCGAATATCTTCTCGCCTTCGGAATCCCATATATGCAGGCCGTCCGCCTTGGTGATGATGCGCGCACCCTTGACCGACAGGCTCTTATGGTCGGTAAAGGGATGCATGTAATGCGCCGAATCGATTGCCTGTATATCGCTGGTGTTCATATGCTGCCTTTCAGGATTCATGTTGCTGCCATCCATTTTCTTGCCTGGTCAAAAATGCGCTATGTTGAAACCTTACACGTGCATCCGCTTATACATGCATCAACAAGTGCTCGCGCTCCCACGGGCTGATCACGCGCATGAATTCGTCGTGCTCGGTTTCCTTCACCGCCAGGTAGACGTCGATGAAATTCTTACCCAGCACGTCATGCAGCGGCGTGGCGGTTTCCAGCACGCGCAATGCTTCGGACAAGCCGCGCGGCAACTGGTAGTCGGAGGCATAGGCACTGCCGGTGGTCACGGCGGTCGGTTCCAGTTCTTCGGTAATGCCCAGGTAGCCGCACGCCAGCGTAACGGCCATGGCCAAGTAAGGATTGGCATCCGCACCCACCACGCGATTCTCGATGCGGCGCGCATCCGGGTCGGATATCGGCACGCGTATGCCCACCGTGCGGTTGTCATATCCCCATTCGATATTGATCGGTGCGGCGCCATCGCGCACGATACGGCGGTATGAATTCACGTACGGCGCCAGCAAGGACATCGCTGCCGGCAGGTATTTCTGCAAGCCTGCAATGTAGTGGCCAAACAGCGGCGAAGCGGTGCCGTCTTCATTGCTGAAAATATTCATGCGGGTCTTGGTGTCGATCACGCTCTGGTGGATGTGCATGGCGGAACCCGGTTCGCGCTCCATGGGCTTGGCCATGAAGGTAGCGTACATATTGTGGCGCATGGCCACTTCACGCAGGGTGCGCTTGAAGAAGAAGACTTTGTCAGCCAGCAGCATGGGCTCGTCGTGCAGGAAGTTGATCTCCATCTGCCCGGCACCGAACTCATGGATCAGCGTATCCAGTTCCAGCCCCATGATTTCGCAGTAATCGTAGATGTCCTCAAACAACGGATCGAACTCGTTCACGGCGTCGATGCTGTATAACTGGCGGCTGGTCTCGGAGCGGCCGCTGCGGCCGATGGGCGGCATCAACGGCAGGTTGGGGTCGGTATTGCGTGCCAGTAGGTAGAATTCCAGTTCGGGCGCCACGATGGGCGTCCAGCCGAGCCCCTTGTAAAGGTCGGCCACCTTGCGCAGCACATTGCGCGGCGCGAAATCGATGGGGCTGCCGTCATGATTGACGCAGTCCATGATCACCTGCGCTGTAGGGTCCACCGCCCAGGGCACCAGCCTGACGGTGGTAGGATCGGGCAGCAGCACCATGTCCTTGTCGGTAAAGCCGAATACGTTATCGTAGCCTTCGTGCCCTTCAGGCGATTCGCCGGTGACGGTGACGCCTAATACAGCCTCAGGCAAACGCATCGCGCGTTCTGTGGAAAATTTTTCGCGGGGCAGTATCTTGCCGCGGGCAACGCCGGTCAAGTCAGGCACCAGGCATTCGATTTCGGTGACGTTGTTTTCAGTCAGCCACCGGTCCATGTCAACGTGATTGAAATTACTACAGTCCATCATTTTTAAGCTCCGAACTTCATTGTTATTGGTATATCCATTAACCACATCGCTTGCAGAATCAATTGCTATAACAAAATCAATCGCTATAAAAAGACCGGCTCCTGCACGGTATCTTTGTGCAGCATCCTGGCGCGGCATGCGTCGCCGAACGCCTTGAAAATCGACAGGTAAAACGGGTTCTGCAAGACCTGCCATTCGGGGTGCCATTGCACCGCCAGCGCAAAGGCGGGCGCATCGACCACATGGATGGCCTCGACCAGGCCGTCCGGCGCATAGGCTTCTGCGCTCAGGCCATTGCCCAGGCGGTCTATGCCCTGGCCATGCAAAGAATTGACCATGGCTTCGCTAAGCTTTGCTATACCTGCCAGCTTTCCGCCTTCCGTCAATTGGACGGAATGCGCAGGCGCATACTGGATATCGATCGTGCCGTTTTTATCCTCACGGTGATCCAGCATCCCCGGCACCTCGTGCACCGCCTGGTGCAGGCTGCCGCCGAATGCCACGTTCATCTCCTGGAATCCACGGCATATTCCCAGCAACGGCACTTCAGCTGCAATCGCTGCGCGGATCAGTTTCAGGGTAAGCGCATCGCGCGCCGGGTCTAGCGGCAGTGCAGGATTGTGTACGGGCTGGTCGAAATGCGAGGGGTGGACATTAGAGACGGCACCTGTGAGCAAAATGCCATCGGCCATCGCCAGCAAGGCATCGATATCAAGATGTTCGCTGATGGCCGGCAACAGCAGCGGCAATGCCCCAGCCGCTTCTGCCACTGCCGTGATGTATTTATGGCCGACGGTGTGAAAGGGATG
>JAZKEL010000375.1:0-20165 GCA_040387075.1 Pseudomonadota bacterium | reverse complement strand
TTCTGCAGAGGCAGATTTCATAATCACAGGTTTCTTAAATTGGTTTTTCTTGTATTGGTTTCTTGCATATATTTTGGCTGCATTCGATTGCAGCACCTAGTTATGAAAGGTATTATTCCCGCAAATTGGTGATGCTACAAGAACCATTTAGATTATATTAATGGGGCCACTTTAAGCGTGCCATCGCTTCGTTGCTGCGCCGCAGCATGCACTCCATTCTTGCTAGGGCATATCCGCACTATGAAACAGCTGATCTTATCGGAATGGTTATTGACGGAGCTTAACCAGCGCAGCTTTCCTGCGCGCATGCCAGGCCACCGTCGCATCTACGAAGCCATCCGCCGCGCCATTACCGACCGCATCCTGCCCCCAGGCACACGCCTGCCATCCACGCGCAGCCTAGCGGAGGACTTATCGGTCTCGCGTAATACCATCCTTGCCGCATTTGAACAGTTGCTGGATGAAGGATATGTATCCGCCCAGACAGGCAGCGGCACCTACGTGGCCTATAACCAGCCGGATGGGTTCGCCAAAACGGCCGTAAGCACGGCGAAGACCGAGGCTGTAATCGCTGAAGTGGCGGCAGGTATTCCGCAAAAAATGCCATTGCCTGACGCTGAGGTAACAGCCGGCCTTTCGCGGCGCGGCCTGGCGGCGGCAGGCTCACCCAACCGCCAGAGCCATGAAGTACAACCCTTTACGCCCGGCGATGACGACCACTCCATGTTTCCTACCATGCTCTGGCGGCGACTGCTCAACCGCCAGTGGCGAGCGCCCGACCCCGCCCTGCTCGACTACGGCCATGCTGGCGGCTACCTGCCTTTGCGCCAGGCCATCGCCGATTACCTGCGCATCTCGCGCGCGGTCAACCTCACGGTGGACCAGGTACTCATCACCTCCGGCACCCAGCAATCCATCGATCTCTGTGCGCGCTTGCTAACGGACCACGGCGACCGCGCCTGGATAGAGAACCCCTGCTATTGGGCCGCGCGGCGCGTGCTGGAGGTGAATGGCCTGGACCTGCATCCGGTGTCGGTCGACAACGAAGGCATGGCACCCACCACCGCCGATTTCCGTGCAACGCCGCGCCTGATCTACACCACGCCTTCGCACCAATACCCCAAGGGCATGGTGATGAGCTACGGCCGTCGGCGCCTGTTGCTGGATTACGCCGCCAGCCGCAACGCGTGGATCATCGAAGACGATTACGACAGCGAATTCCGGTTTGAAGGGCGCCCGATCTCATCCCTGCAGGGCATGGACCAGAACGGCCGTGTGCTCTACCTGGGCACCTTTTCCAAAGTGATGTATCCCGGCATCCGCCTGGGCTACCTGGTGGTACCGCCCAACCTGGTCGATAGCTTCAAGAGCGGCCTGTATGAACTGCAACGCCCTGGGCAGGTAGTGATACAAGCAGCCTTGGCCGACTTCATCGAAGAAGGCCATTTCGCCAGCCATATCCGCCGCCTGCGGCAAACCTACGCAGAGCGGCGACGCCTGCTGCAAAAATCGCTGGCCTCGGTGGCCGACGTGGGCGCAAGACTGTCGCCGGTCGATTCCGGCCTGCACCTGGTGGTGGAATTCGACCAGGAAGTCGACGATGTACGTGTCGCGGAACTCGCCGCCGAACAAGGCATACGGGTATGCCCACTCTCGTATTACAGCATGGGGAAGAAACCAGGCAAGGGGCTGATCATCGGCTATGCATACGCAGCGACGGATCGCATATCCAAATTTGGGAATTTGCTTGCCGAGGTGATTCGCACGGCGTTAAAAAAGACTTGAATATTTCAGCCGAACCTGACATTCAAGCCTTGAAACGCTAAAACACGGCCGCACGAAGGCCATCCCTATTGCCTCTCAGGGCATGTACAAATATACATCTGTCATCTTCGTCCTATACAATAGGGCCAGTAACAAGTAATCAGGTACCGCTTTAACTTTCGTGTTCGCGCCACTCGGTACAAGTGGTGGGCACGCAGATCAAGGCGTCTACCTATGAGCAACACTGTTATTGCCTGGCTATTACTCGCGGCCAGCATCGTCTCCGAAGTCATTGGCACCATCGCACTCAAACATTCCCACGGCTTTGCTAAACTGCTACCCACGCTCGGCGCGGGCAGCTGTTTTTTATTGGCGATCTGGCTGATGTCGCTGTCGCTCAAACATATTGAAATGGGCATTACCTACGCAGTGTGGGCAGGTAGCGCTGCGGCTATTCTGGCATTGGTGGGCATTGCACTTTATGGCGAGTCGATCAACATGTTCAAGCTGGTTGGCATGCTGATGGTAGTAGGTGGTGTCATCGTGTTGAACCTAGACAGCTACGTTAATTAGAAAGAGATCGATGTATTCAGCCACGTTCATTTTTGACAAAAAACAGTACGACGAGCGCTTTTATGCCTTGGATGCAGCGATTGCTGAAATCGCTAAACAAGCCCCTGGTTACCTGGGTGAGGAAAGCTGGGAAAACAACGAAACCGGGCGTATCTGCAACGTCTACTACTGGCAAAGCCTGGAAGCCTTGCAGGCGCTCATGCAGCACCCCAAACATCTCGAAGCTAAAGCGGCACAGGCCAATTGGCTTGATGGTTATCAGGTGGTGATCGCGCAGGTCATCCGCAGTTATGGCGATGGCAAGATACATCATCCCGCTGCATCTTTTAGCCATTAAAAAACAAAGCGCAAAATGACAACGATACGTTTAGCTATGCCTGATGACCTGCTCCAACTGACTGACTTGTTTGATGCCTACCGGATGTTTTATGAACAAGCTTCGGATATTCCATTGGCCCGCCGATTCATCGCAGAGCGCCTGGATAATAAAGACTCGGCAATAATTGTGGCAGTGAATAATGAGGTTATGTCTGGCGATCAAAAGCTGATTGGCTTTTGCCAGATTTACCCCAGCTTTTGTTCCGTGATCGCCGCCAGAATCGGCGTGCTTTATGACTTATTTGTAGACCCATCAGTGCGTAAAAGCGGGGCTGGAAAAGCACTGATGTTAGCGGCTCACGAATACGCAGCTCAGCATGGTTTCGCCCGGCTGGATTTGACGACCGCCAAGACCAATCTGGCGGCACAGGGGTTATATGAATCGCTGGGATGGGTAAGGGATGACGTGTTTTATAGCTACAGCAAAGAAATTGTTAGTTGATGCATATTAGCAACTAACAACCTCCGTCATACCAGCGCAGGCTGGTATCCAGGCAGGCAACACCCATGATCCCGGCAACGAGTAGAGTCATATCACGCCAACTCCTTTAAAAATTCATTAGGCGTGAGTTCATCTCTCATAAGTTACTCACAGCATTTTGCACGTTGACTGGATACCAGCTACGCTGGTATGACAATCTTTTGTTAGCAGTTTTAACCAAACTTATCCCGCAACTGATACCAGGCCATACCCAGTACCAGCGCAGGCATGCGCAGCAACTTGCCGCCCGGGAAGTCATGATGGGGAATTTTAGCCATCAGGTCCAGTCGTTGCGACTGACCAGCAATCGCTTCCGCCACCAGCTTGCCTGCCAGGCCTGTCAGCGCTACGCCATGGCCAGAGAAGCCCTGCAGGTAATATACATTCGGCGATAGCTGCCCGAAATCCGGCGCGCGGTTCATGGTGATATCGACAAATCCGCCCCACGTGTAATCCACTTTTGTGTTGGCAAGTTGCGGAAACGTCTGCGCCATGCGCGCCTGCATATCGGCGGTGAGGTTAGGCGGCGTCATGGCGCTGTAGCTTACGCGGCCGCCGTATACCATGCGTTTCTGCTGCGTAGCGGCATCGTCGGCGAAACGGAAATAATCCAGCACGAAATTGGTATCGCATACCGCAGATTGCGTCGGTATAAGCCGGCTCGCCAATTCGGCGTCTATCGGCTCCGTGCCGATGATATAGGTACCGACCGGCATGATGCGGCTGGCTAGGGACGGTGCCAATTTGGGGGAGATTTCAGGCAGATACATATTGCCGGCCAGCACTACATAGTTGGCCTTGATGCCGGCCCGGGCGGTCTTGAGCAAAACCGTACCACCCTGCTGCATGCTCACCACGGGAGAATCCTGGAAAATACGCACACCCAGTTCGGTCGCCCCACGCGCAAGCCCCAGGCAGTAATTCAAAGGGTGGAGATGGCCGGAACGCTTGTCGTAATAGCCGCTGTGATAACGCGGGCTGTCTATCCACTGGTTGATCTGCGCGGGCTCTATCCATTGCGCATCGCTGTCGTACTGGTAGTTCCGTGCCATGCCCTCGAACCACTGGCGCAGTGTTGCCCCCTTGCGGGCATTGACTGCTACGCCAAGAAACCCTTGTTTGAGGTCACATTGGATATTGAAGCGCTTGACGCGTGCATGCACCAGGTCCAGCGCCTCCAGCGTCATGCCCCACACCTGTTTGGCGGCATCCATGCCCAGGGCCTTTTCGATGACGTTTTGCTCGCATGCCAGGCCGGCGATGATCTGTCCGCCGTTGCGACCGCTGGCCCCCCAGCCTATGGTTTTGGCCTCAAGCACCACGACGGAGTAACCGCGATCCGCCAGCTCGATAGCGGCGGACAATCCGGCGAAACCGCCCCCCACCACGCACACATCGGCAATGACATCTTCCTGTAATTGGGGATAGTCAGGCCGCTCGTTGGCACTGGCAGCGTAGTAGGAGTTTTGCGTGAGCTTAAGCTCGGTGGCGGATGACATGGCTTTCCTGTGTTTAAAACTTGGACTTAAATCGTTGGATAGTGCCGCTCAGTTTTTACTCCCTCCCCATTTCAGGGGGAGGGCTGGGGTGGGGGTAACCTGCAACGAGAACTTCAACGGTCTCACCCCCATCCTAACCTTCCCCCTTCTAGGGGAAGGAATAAATGCAGAGTTAACTCTTTGCTTGTGCTGCAATACGTCCGCACAGCCAGGTCCACACCATCACCGCAGCGGCATTGGAAGTCAGCTCTGCATGATCATACGGCGGTGAAACTTCGGTGCAGTCCATGCCCACCCAGTTCAGGTCGTATAAGCCTTCCAGCAAGGTCATGGCTTGCGCCGTGGTCAAGCCGCCCACTTCGGGTGTGCCGGTGCCGGGCGCATAGGCCGGGTCGAGCGCATCGATATCGAAGGTCAGGTAAAGCGGCGGGTTGCCGGCGTTTGCCATGCGTGCGCGCACTTCGTCGATGACGTATTGCAGGCTGGCGCCATCCTTGCCGCGCAGTTCGCGGGCGGTGTATATCTTGCCGCCCTGGTCATTGACGAACTCGCGTGCTGCGCGCTCCCCGGCGGAACGTATGCCGATCTGCACAAAGGCTTCCGGCAGCACCAGGCCTTCGGTGATGGCTTCGTACACCCAGGTGCCGTGACCGGAAGGCTCGCCGAAATGGTCGGTCCAGGTATCGCAGTGCGCATCGAAATGGAGGCAGGCAAGCGGCTGGCCATAATGCGCATGGTAGGCCCGCAACAAAGGCAGTGTGATGGAATGGTCGCCGCCCAGCCAGATCATGGTCTGGCCTGCAATCAAGGCACTGGCTTGCGGCATCAACGCTGCACGCATGGTGTCCAGGCTGGTATTAGGCAATAGCAAGTCACCTACATCCGCCAGCTGTCCCAACGGGGAATTATCAAAAAAAGGATGCGTCGCATCGCACAGCATCTGGCTGGCATGGCGGATGGCACTCGGGCCGAATCGGGCGCCCGGACGGTTGGTCACGCTGCCATCCCAATTCACGCCGGCGACGGCGTAAGGCTTCTTTTGCGCGCCGGCATCGGCCTCGGCAGCGCTGATCGGCAGGCCGAGAAAGCCGCTGGTGGAAAGATAGGCAAAAGCGTGGTTCATGCAAAACTCCGGTTGCTCAAGATGCCCGGTAGAATAAAAGTACTGATCCGGGAATGCGTAATATTGGTAGGATATTAGCTAATTTTTAGCTTTGCCAATAGAACCATTTACAGGAATGTCTAAAGACCACTTTGAGGTAATCATGCAATCCCTACTGCCCGAATCCAGTCAACTACTGATCAACGCTATGCGCATGATAGAGCTGGAACGCGCCAGCTATTTGCAACTCCATCCCGCTTCGGTAGCGCTTGCAGCCAAGGCTGACCGGCATTTCCTCTATGGCGTGCCCTTGCACTGGATGAACGACTGGGGCACGCCGGTACCCTTATTTGTGCAACAGGCGCAAGGCGCGCATTTCACCTGTGCCGATGGCATCCAGTACGTGGATTTTTGCCTGGGCGATACCGGCGCCATGTTCGGCCACAGCCCGCCAGCAGTCGCACAAGCGATTTCAAGCCAGGCAAATAAAGGCTATACCGCGATGCTGCCATCGACCATCGCGGCAGAGGTTGGCGAGGCGCTTACAGACCAGTTCGGCCTGCCCTACTGGCAATTGGCCACGACGGCGACCGATGCCAACCGCTTCGTATTGCGCTGGGCTCGTGCGGTCACCGGCCGCAGAAAACTGCTGGTGTTTGATGGCTGTTACCACGGGACGTTTGACGATGCCATGGTGGACATGGCCATGCCTGGCGACAGGATGGTGGATGCCGCCCCTGGAAAAACCACGAACAGAGCCAGCTTGCTGGGCCAGGTGCACGAGCTTGGGCTGTACACCGTCGCGGTTCCGTTCAACGACCTGGCAGCCGTAGAACGCGAATTGGCGAGCGGCGAAATCGCCTGCCTGCTCACCGAGCCGGCGCTGACCAATTGCGGCATGGTGCCCGCCGATGAGGGATTTATCCAGCAACTACGCGCGCTCACCAGCAGATATGGCAGCCTGCTGGTACTGGACGAAACGCATACCATCTCCACAGGACGCGGCGGATGGGCCAGGAACAATGGGGTCGTGCCGGATTTCCTGGTGGTAGGCAAACCGATTGCAGGCGGCCTGCCCGCTGCCGCCTACGGTTTCAGTGCCGAGCTGGCCGGTCGCATGAAAACAGCCAAAGACAAGGCGCCACCCGGCCATTCCGGCATCGGCACTACGCTATCGGGCAACATGATGACGCTGACTGCGATTCACGCCACCTTAACGCAAGTGGCGACCGAGGAGGCTTACCGCCATATGCTGGGAATCGCCGTCATGCTGGAACGACAATTGAATAGGTGTTTGGCTAACTATGGAATGCCGTGGAATATCACGCGCCTGGGCGCCCGGCTGGAGCTGCAGTTCTGCCCCGATACCCCACGCAATGCACAAGAAGCGCGCGCGGCGCAGGATGATACGGTGGAAAGCGCGATCCACCTTTACCTGTTGAATCGCGGTGTACTGCTTACCCCCTTCCACAACATGATGCTGGTATCACCTGCGACGAGCACTAACGATATTGAGCGACTGGTGGAAGTGCTGGATAGCTGTCTTGCTGAGTTGACGACCAGCATGCCCCATGAAAAACATAGGCAGTGAACACCACTAAACTGCGCGGTTTGCTTACTTCTTCCCGGCTGTCTTAAGGCTGGCGTCCCGCGCGATCAGCGCTTTGGTGATTATCCTGGCCAGGCCTGCCAGTGCAATGCGCTGGTGGTCGGACAGGTAGCCCGGCTTATGATCGATGACGCACAGGGATCCCACATTCTCGCCCATGGGCAATTTAATCGGCACCCCTGCATAGAAGCGGATATTAGGACTGCCTGTAACATACTGGTTATCCCAGAAACGATCGTCCTGGGTGGCGTCAGGCACCTCAAGAATGCCGTCGTTCATGATGCTGTAGGTGCAGAATCCGCCATCCCTGGGGGTTTCCGTGATACCGGGCAATCCCACATTGGCCTTGAACCATTGGCGGTCTTCATCAACGAAGGTAATAAGCGAAATGGGGGTGCCGCATACCTCGCTCGCGACTTGCGCGATCGTGTCGAACAGGGTCTCGAAGGGCGAGTCAAGAATGTTCAGCTTATGAAGGGCAGATAACCTTGCTTTTTCCTGCTGCCTGGATTGCTCTTCGGACATTTAGGTGCTCATTATGATAGTGGATGCAAGATAAGAAAAAGCTCGCATATTGAAAGCTGACAGCACAGGAGTCTAGCGGTAAGTGATCGAATACATTGTACGTTGCCGTACACAAGGGTTCATGAATCAATCGGCTGGCATTTAATGCCGTATAGCTTGTACTATGTGAATACTATGCCAAGGGGTTATGCGATGAATAGACAGCTGGATATATTGCCTGCATGAAGCGACTCCTGTTAACCCTTTTGACCGTAACAGCACTTCTAACGGCGTGCGGTGCAGAGTATCCCAATGAACAGGATATCGCCGCCGCCTGGCAAACCTATCAGCCGGAGTTGGCCACGCTGTATACGCCCGAGAGCATGAGCGAATTAAAGTGCACGAAAGCGGGAAACCAGGCAGTGTATTGCGGATACAAGATGGGCGGTATCGTGCATTCGGACGCCCTGAAGAAAACGAGTAATGGGCATTGGCAAATACTGATGCTAAGCAAGAAAGATGAACCGGATGACAGCTTGGAGTGATCCATTAATCACATCCAAACGAGTCCCAACCTGATTAGCAGGTTAGCCTGCAGACTACCTGGATTTCCAATATGGAAATTCTGGCAATGCTGGCAGAGTCACCCTCATTTCAGAGAATATTCACGTAACAGCCTACGGTCTTGTTGTGCCTAACGTCTTGTTGTCCTACATTTAATAATCATCCATGAATGTACCCTTCCTGAATTTCCAAGGTAATCATGATTACTTTTATAGAAATCCCAGGCTGGTTGACCGATGCACCTTATTACCAAGTCCTGAAACAGGGGAAGATGATCGGCAGGATTATTCCCGCAGGCATTGCGAGCACCTTCCTTTACCGTAGCGAGTTTGATACGGCCAGTGAAAGCCCGTTACTGCCTGGGCTTGAGTATGCCAAAGAATACGCCCGGTTGTTTTGCTGCGAGATAGTGGGTACGTGATTGCCAATTGGGATTCACCTTAAATTCAAGCAGGACGAGCGCTGAATTCTTTGCATTTAGCGGTAAATCACGTAGGCTAAGGCCTGCCTACCTGCCTTGATCGCACACTCAATGAAACTCTCCAGGTTCATCCTCACGAATATGCCCCAGATCCTGTCTGAATGGGATCGCTTTGCACGATCCCTGGAGCTGGATGAATTATTGTCCAGTACCGATATCCGGGATCATGCCAAACAGATACTGGAAGCGATCGCCCACGACATTGATACCGACCAAAGTTCGAAAGAGCAGATTGAGAAATCCCAAGGTTCATCGCCCGACACGTTAGGTGTAAGTGGAGCCTCCATTCATGGCACTGCAAGACAGAATGATGGGTTTTCATTAATTCAGCTGACCGCAGAATATCGGGCATTAAGGGCGTCGGTGCAGCGCTTGTGGTTTGCAGCGGGAAATGAACTGACGCAGGAGAACAGCGACGACCTGATCCGCTTTAACGAAGCCATCGACCAGGCACTGGCGGAATCTGTTGTAACGTATTCCGGTCACGCATCGCGTGCAAAAGATACCTTCCTCGCTATCCTCGGCCATGATTTGCGCAGCCCGCTCGCTACCATTGCCTTGGCAGGGACATTGTTGAATCAGCCTGGCATAACGAAGGAAAGCGCTTCGAAACTTGCCCCTCGCATCATTCGAAGTGCATCGATCATGACGTCCATGGTCAACGATCTTCTGGAATATGCCAGGGCAGAACTAGGCGGTGAAATGCCAATGACGTATGCGGATGGCGATATCCTGGAAATCTGCCAGTCAGCCATTGCGGATGCATCGGCTGTGCATCCCGACTGCGCATTCGAATTCGATGCAACGGATCCAGTGCCAGGCAAGTACGACAAAGTCAGGCTACAGCAGGTATTTACCAACCTGTTGAATAATGCTGCCCAGTATCGCGGAGATGAATTTCCGGTGAAAGTGGCCATGACCTCCGACACCGAAAACGTCACTATTTCCATCCAAAATTCAGGCGCGCCCATACCAAAAGAAGCGATGGATGCGATTTTCGACCCCATGGTCCAATTGGCGATATCCACCAATCAATCAGAGCGGCCATCTACCAGCCTGGGTCTAGGGTTGTACATCGCTAAAAAAATCATGGTGACGCACAACGGGACAATTGGCGTGGAATCGAACAAAGAGGATGGCACCACCTTTACCGCAGTCATTCCTCGAATGCAGCGAGCATAACAGCATCAAGTGCTGCTTGGAAATATCCATGCCGGCAATTTCGATATAAAAAAAGGCCTCCAATGAGGCCTTAAGATTAATGCGTTTGCTTGGGATTAATGCGTTTGATAGTCGAGAAGTTTTTTTAAAGAACCGGAAATTGCAAATACCTCGTCGCGATGCATCAATCGAATTCGTTCGTTAGTTTCGATATCAACAAGTTCAACCTCATTCTCATCGACCATCCTGAATTTTTTAGCCTTTGTTATGCCAGTCATCAGTGAATTCAGCAGATCGATCGCCTCATACAAATCCCGTTCCGCCCTAAGTTTCGCATGATACTTCTGAACGTCAATATTGATCGGGATAGGGCTGGTTGCAACAGAAGCGGTATACATGGATTGATCCTTTTAAACTCTACGAATTTAAATTCGAAAAACCATTTTTACACTTTGTTACAAATTCGGATGTAGGCCATTTGCTTTTAATCTGGCTCCAGCCATCCTACATCCCGATCCGGCAGCCAGGCTTTACACCAACGAGACAATCGCCTCGATTTCCACCAGCACGTCGCGCGGCAGTTTTGCCACTTGCACAGTAGACCGCGCGGGGGTGTGGCTACCGAATGCTTCTGCGTAAATCCCGTTCATGACGACAAAATCATCCAGGTTTTTCAGGAATACCGTGGTCTTGACCACCTTGGACAAGCTGGCGCCGGCGGCTTCGATGATGGCCTTGAGGTTGGCCAGCACTTGCGTGGTCTGCACGGTGATGTCGCCCTCTACCAGCGTGCCGTCTGCACGTAACGGAATCTGGCCGGAGGTAAATAACAGGTCGCCTACCACCATGGCCTGCGAGTAAGGGCCAATGGCGGCTGGGGCATTAGGGGTCTGGATGACTTGCATAAAAAATCCTTAACAATTAAAAAAATACTGTCATTCCCGCGTAGGCGGGAATCCAGGCAACACTCAAGACTAGCATTGTTACTTAAATCGCCACGTGGCTAAAATTTCACCTGGTCTGGATTCCCGCAGTACCCGCAGGGGGCATGTCCATCCTCGCTATGCCGCTTTGCGGCAAGTCGGATGCCACGGGAATGACGGAATGGTAGGTTTAAAAACAACCCGATATTAAAATCACACATTGTCCGTATATTCAAAATGTACGCGTTTTACATTGCAGAACAACTCGTAGGCTATGGTGCCTGCCGCAGTCGCCACATCGTTGGCGAATACCTGGTCGCCCCATAACTCAACGTGGCTGCCTATATGCGCACCGGGGATATCGGTGAGATCGACAAACAGCATATCCATGGAAACGCGGCCAATCAGGGTCGTCATTTTGCCATCAACTGCCGCCGGAGCGTTAAGGGAAGTTGCATTGATGGAGGATGTTCCAGTTGCAGCACGTGGATAGCCATCGGCGTAACCGCAGGCAACAACGCCGACTACGGTATCGCGAGTGGCAGTGAATATACTGCCATAGCCTATGGCCTCCCCCCGCTTGATGTTGCGGATAGAGATGATGCGGGATGTAAGCTGCATCACCGGCCGCAATCCCTGGCCTGCAGGCTGTTCCGTTATTGGGCTGGCACCATACAGCATGATACCGGGACGCGCCCAGCTGGCATGCGTTTGCGGCCAGCCGAGGATAGCTGCGGAATTGGCCAGGCTGGTTTCGACAGGCGCACCCATCTCGGCAACAACAGCCTCGTCAGCCGCAGCCCGGAAACTATCCAGTTGCTGAAGGGTATGCTGGGACTGCATGTCATCCGCATTGGCGAAATGGCTCATCAGCACGATGTGTTCGACATTGGCATGCCGGCTGAGACGCGCATAGGCATCGGCATATTCGGACGGGGCAAGGCCCACCCTGTGCATGCCGCTATCCAGTTTAAGCCACACCTGCAAAGGCTTCGGCAAACGGCTGGCAAGCAGCATCTCTACCTGCCAGGCATGATGGATGACGACCCATAAGCCATTCGCTGCAATCACCGGCAGCTCTGCCGCCTCAAAAAAACCTTCCAGCAACAGGATGGGATTGGCAATCCCGGCCTGGCGCAGTTGCAACGCTTCTTCGATGGCCGCCACAGCGAAACCATCAGCCTCATCAGCAATCGCCTTCGCGCAATGCACCGCACCATGGCCGTAGGCATTCGCCTTGACGACCGCCAGCGCCTTTCCGCCATGGCATTGCTTTGCCATGCGGTAATTATGGCGAAATGCATCGAGGCGGATATGGGCGGTGGCTGGGCGCATGACTAGGCTTTACTGGATAGAGGCTTGTTTAATGACCTAGGTTAAATGGAAATACCCTTAAGCGGATACTGCGGATTTTCCGGCAATTTTACCGGGAGGCGCGAGCCTGCTATACCGGCTGATATCCAGGTCATCTGTGCGTATCGCAGGTGCGTGGTGCGCCACCATATCGGCCAGCACCTGGCCGGAACCGCAGGCCATGGTCCAGCCCAATGTGCCGTGGCCGGTATTCAGCCAGACATTGGCGTGCTGCGGTTCTGCGGATGCCTTGCCGATGATGGGTGTGCCGTCCGGCGTCATGGGGCGCAAGCCGGTCCAGAAGGTGGCATTGGCGATATCCCCAGCGTTTGGGAATAAATCGTGGGTGATCATTTCCAGGGTTTGTTTGCGTCGGGGACTGAGGCTCAAATCGAACCCCGCCAGCTCTGCCATGCCGCCCACCCGTATGCGGTTATCGAATCGCGTAATGGCCACTTTATAGGTTTCATCCATCACCGTGGAAATCGGCGATGCCTGGCTATCCACCACCGGCACGGTCAGGGAATAGCCTTTCACCGGATACACCGGAATGTTGAACCCCATGCCCTGCATAAGCTGGCGGCTGTAGCTGCCGAGCGCGACCACGTATTGATCGGCATGCAGCAACTCCGTGCCTTCCGCCGTATACAGCTCCACCCCGCTTAGCGTTTCACCCTCCACCAGCAGCCGATTGATCGCTACATTCTGGCGGAACACCACACCCAGCTTGCGCGCTTCTTCAGCCAGGCGGGTGGTGAATAACTGGCAATCGCCGGTTTCATCGCCGGGCAGGCGCAGACCGCCCATGAGTTTGTGCTTGACCATGCCCAGCGCAGGCTCGACCTGTGCACAGCCATCCCTGTCTAGAAGCTCGAATGGCACGCCGATGCGGCTGAGCACCGCGATATCCTTGGCTGCGGCATCCAGCTGGCGCTGGGTACGGAACACCTGCAGCGTACCTTGGGTACGCGCTTCGTATTCGATGCCGATATCATTACGCAAGGCATCCAGGCAATCGCGGCTGTATTCGGCCAGCCGCACCATGCGCTCCTTATTGGTGTCGTAGCTGGCCGCATTGCAGTTCTGCAACAGCTTGAAAGCCCATTGCACCTGCCAGAACGTGCCGTCCGGCTTCATGGCAAAGGGCGCGTGGCGCTGGAACAACCATTTCATGGCCTTGAGCGGTATGCCGGGTGCAGCCCAGGGTGCCGAATAGCCGGGCGATATCTGCCCGGCATTGGCAAAGCTGGTCTCCATGCCAGAGGCTGGCTGGCGGTCGACCACCGTGACTTCAAAGCCTTTGCGCGCCAGGTAATACGCACTTGCGACACCGATTACCCCCGACCCCATTACCAGCACACGCATGACGCTTCTCCGCAGGCAGATTGTTCAACTTGAGAATATTGACCAGGAAAATAACGACTAGTAAGCATTTAGCATTCCAGTCTTTGAATAGGAAACATGCACCGAAGCCTGCTTCATGCCTGGTCTGGCCTATCGGATGCCGACATGCCGGGCATTAACATGCTGAGCACCTGGTATCTTGCTGCGTCACTTTCCAGGTTCGGCTCGGTAAGCAAATTCCATAGTGCGTTATCCGGCATATCCAGCAGCGTATCGAGTGCCGAAATCTGCGCTTTGCTGAGCGCCGGCAGATGCCGTTGCACAAACGGTGTGAATACCAGGTCCAGCTCCAGCATGCCGCGCCGGCAGCGCCACTGCATCCGTCGCAGGCTGGCCTGGTCGGAACTCAACGGGGTTGCTTCCATACTTATGGCGCTGTCCGTATTCATGGAGATGGCGGCCTCACTTAAAGCGGTTCTTCACTTTAAGCGCCTTGATCTCGTTGATGGCTTTGGAGGGGTTGAGTCCTTTCGGGCATACATCCACGCAGTTCATGATGTTGTGGCAGCGGTACAGGCGGTAGGGATCTTCCAGGTTTTCCAGGCGCTCTTCGGTGGCGTGGTCGCGGCTATCGGAAATGAAACGGTACGCCGCCAGCAGGCCGGCCGGCCCGACGAATTTATCCGGGTTCCACCAGAACGACGGGCAGGCGGCTGTGCAGGCGCCGCACATGATGCATTCGTAAAGGCCATCCAGTTTGGCGCGGTCTTCTGGGGATTGCAGCCGCTCGGTCGCAGGCGGCGGGTCGTTGTTGATCAGGTAGGGCTTGATCGAATTGTAGTGCGCAAAGAACTGAGTCATGTCCACGATCAGGTCGCGGATCACGGGAAGACCGGGCAAAGGACGTAGCACTACCGGCTGCTTGAGCTCGTCCAGCGGCGTCATGCAGGCCAGGCCGTTCTTGCCGTTGATGTTCATGGCATCCGAGCCGCACACGCCCTCCCGGCAGGATTTGCGCAGGCTCAAGGTATCGTCCACCGCCTTGATCTGCAGGATGGCATCGAGCAGCATGCGTGTATTGGGCGCGATCTCGATGTCGTAATCCTGCATATACCCGTCTTTATCGGTATCGGGGTTATAGCGGTAGATGGAAAATTTCATGTGCATGCCTTCCCAGGTAATTTCTTAGTAAACACGGGCGACCAGCGGAAAAGACTCCACCGTCAGCGGCTGCAAACGCACCGGCGTGTATTCCATGCGGTTATCCTGCCGGTAATACAGAGAATGTTTCAGCCATTGCGCATCGTCCCGGTTCGGGAAATCTTCGCGGCAATGCGCGCCGCGGCTTTCCTGCCTGGCTTGCGCCGCCACCATGGTGGCCTTGGCCACCTCGATCAGGTTTTCCAGTTCCAGGGCTTCCACCCGTGCGGTATTGAATACCTGGCTTTTATCCTTGATTTCCAGATACGGGATACGCGCGGCCACGTCCATGATCTTGTCCACCCCTTGCGCCAGCAGATCCGGAAATCGGAATACACCGCAATGCGCTTGCATGGTCTTGCGCATGGCATCGCCGACCTCGGTGACGTTTTCGCCCGATTTCTGCTTATCCAGTCGGGATAATTTCGCTTCGGTCACGTCGCCAAAATCGGCAGGCAAAGGTTTATGGCTGCTATTGGCAACGGTTTTGACGATATGGCTGCCCGCCGCCTTACCGAAGATCATGAGGTCGAGCAGCGAATTGGATCCCAGGCGATTGGCCCCGTGCACCGATACGCAGGCGCATTCGCCTACCGCATAGAAGCCCGGCACAACTTGGCCGTTATCCACTACCTGGCCGTCGATATTGGTGGGGATGCCGCCCATCATGTAATGCACGGTGGGCACCACAGGGATAGGCCCAGTCACCGGGTCAACATTGGCGAATTTGATGGCGATATTGCGTATGCCCGGCAGGCGTGCGTCGATCACTTTTTCACCCAGGTGGTCCAGCTTCAGCCAGACCGCCTGCTTGTCCGGGCCTATGCCGCGCCCGGCGTTGATCTCGCTGGCGATGGAACGCGCAATGACGTCGCGGCTGGCCAGATCCTTGGCTTTGGGTGCGTAACGCTCCATGAAGCGCTCGCCCTCTGAATTCACCAGGTAACCGCCTTCGCCGCGCACGCCTTCGGTGATCAGCACGCCGGCATTCGCCAACCCTGTGGGATGGAACTGCCAGAACTCCATGTCCTGCAGGGCGATGTTGGCGCGTGCGGCCATGCCCAGGCCATCGCCGGTATTGATGAAGGCATTGGTGCTGGCGTGGAAGATACGGCCGGCGCCGCCGGTAGCGAACAGGGTAGCCTTGGCGTGGAACGCCACCACCTTGCCGGTCTCGATCTCCAGCGCGGTCACGCCCAGCACGTCGCCCTCAGCGTCGCGGATCAGGTCCAGCGCGAACCACTCGATCAGGAAATGCGTATTGGCGTGCACATTGCGCTGGTACAGCGTATGCAGCATGGCATGGCCGGTTCTGTCCGCCACCGCACAGGTGCGGGAAATCGCTTCAGCGCCGAAATGCCGGGTCATGCCGCCGAACGGTCGCTGGAAGATCTTGCCGTTATCCAGCCGGTCGAACGGCATGCCGAAGTGCTCAAGTTCGTAAATGGCATCGGCGGCGTTCTTGCACATGAACTCGATGGCATCCTGGTCGCCGAGGTAATCCGAGCCCTTGATGGTGTCGTACATATGCCACAGCCAGTCGTCCTGCCCCAGGTTGCTGAGCGCAGCGGCGATACCACCCTGCGCCGCCACGGTATGCGAACGGGTGGGGAACACCTTGGACAGCACAGCCACTTGCATGCCGCTGTCAGCCAATTGCAGTGCGGCTCGCAGGCCTGCCCCGCCGCCGCCGACCACGATGGCATCGAATTGTTGTACTTCCATCATTTGGCTTTAATCAATTTAATCCAACCATTTAAACAAGCTCCGTTAAATGCGCCATACGATGAATGTCGCCCAAACTGCATAACTTATAAGCACAAGCTTCACCGCCAGTTCCAGCCGGATGCGCAGCGTTTGATGATGCACGTAATCCATCATGATCTCGCGCACGCCCAGCCAGGCGTGGTACATCAGCGCCCAGAAAAACAGCAGGCTGGATAACCGGAACGGGAGCGGCAAACACCACGCTTTCCATCCATCGAACCCTGTTGGCGTATTCACCAGCCAGTACACCAGCACGGCCACTGAGTAGATCGCCATGGTGCCGGCGGTCAGGCGTTGCCACATCCAGTCGCCAAACCCATGGCCTCGTCGCATCACCATACCGGGTTCACCATAATAGATAGGCCATCAACACAGTAAGCGCACCGCTGACTGCAAGCACCACCTTGCTGCTGGCTCGAGCGAAGGCGAGATTCAGCCCCCAGTGCGCATCCATCGCTAGGTGCCGCATGCCGGCCAGCGCATGATGCAGGTAAGCCCAGATCAATACGATATAAACAAGCCTGGCCGGTATGGTCTGCAATACATCATGCGCCGTCGCGTAGCGTTGCGGTGAAGACAGGCTCTGCTGCAACAGCCACAGCAGCAGCGGCAATAGCAGGAAAAGAAACGCGCCGCTGATGCGGTGCATGATGGAAACCAGTGCCGGCAACGGCAGCCGGATGGTGAACAGGTTGAGGTTTTTAGGGCGCTTGTTAGCCATGATGAGTCACTAATCAAGTTCGCTTTGGTAATGATACTTATCGGTGAGGCAGAGTCCCAGTCGCCATTCGATCGGGCTATCGCCGTAGGTATAGGCCATGCGCTCCACCTGAAGCAATGGATTGCCCGCTGCCACGCCCAGGATCGTTGCGGATTCAACGTCCGCCGCTACGGCTTTCAGCGCCTCTTCCGCACGCACCATGCGGATGCCGTAGGCCTGCTCGTACATGCTGTTCATGGAGCCGCCATGCGCATTGATCTGTTCGCTGTCCAGGCCTTTGAACCTGGCCGCCGACACCACGATATGATCCAGGATCAAAGGCTGGTCGGCATGCACCAGCAGGCGCCTGATTTCGATCACCGCACTGCCGGTTTTGATGCCCAACCGCCGTGCCGCACTGGCCAGCGCCTTACTTCGAGTGCAGCTCAGCAACTGGTGACGCGGAAAAATCTTGGTGCCGTCCTCATCCGCCAGCCGCAAAAAGCGCAGCTTGACGCCTTCCTCCGCATGCGACACGACAAAGGTACCCTTGCCCTGGCGCCGCATCATGATGTTATCCGCCACCAGGTCGTCAATGGCCTTGCGCACCGTGCCCTGGCTCACCTTGTAGCGATTCGCCAGGTCCATTTCGCTGGGGATCATGGCACCCGCCACCCACTCGCCATCGATCAGGCTCTGCGTCAGCATTTTCTTGATCTGCTCGTAAAGCGGCTGGTAAACGGGCTGCTGCATATCCAGTTGCATGAGGGAGTGGTCGTTAATTAACTCGAATGAGATTAAGTGTAACCCGGGAATTTATTTCCAGTCCAGTCTTATATAAGACATAAGAATTTACATTGCGATTTGACTGCTAGAACGATGGCGGACTACACGAGCTCACCAGGGTACACACCTGGTGCCCTGTGTTACGGAACCTGTGCGGCTCTCGGCTATTGAAGTAATAAGCGTCGCCGGCGCCCAGTACCCGTGTGGATTCTCCCACCGTGACTTCGAGCTGGCCGGAAAGGATCACGCCGCCCTCCTCACCTTCGTGTTGCAACATGATCATGCCGGTATCGGCGCCTACCTGGTAGGTTTCGCTGAGTATCTGCAATACATGCCCCGCCCTGGCAGAGCCGATCTGGCGGTAAGAGATACCTTCGCCGCCGCTGATCTCGGTCAGTGTTTCGGCACGGTAGAACACCTCGCTTTTCATGCCCGGCAACTCATCGGAAAAGAACTCGCCCAGCGTCATGGGGATGCCTGCCAGGATGCGCTTGAGCGCGCTGACCGAGGGGCTGGTATGGCCGGATTCGATCAGTGAAATAGTGGCATTGGCCACCCCGGCGCGTTTTGCCAATGCCCGTTGCGAGAGTTCATGCCGTAGCCTTACCATGCGCAACCGAAACCCGACATCCATCTCCATCGATTCCCCCATTTCCCGTCCAGTGTTTAAAGTGTTAAATATACAATAACATCAACCAACCAGTCATCAATAGAATCAATGGCTTAATATTATAAAAATACAGTCTTGACGCATAATCCTGAACACATATGATGGCTGCATCAGCAATTGCCCCGCAGGAAGCCCCGATGTCGTCCAATACCTCAGATGTAACACTGCCCAATATGGATCATTACTGGGTGCCATTCACGGCCAACCGCCAGTTCAAGGCCATGCCAAGGTTATTCAAGGCGGCCAAGGGCAATTACTTCACCACCATGGACGATCGCCAGGTGCTGGATGGCACGGCCGGATTGTGGTGCGTCCCAGCCGGGCACGGGCGTGAAGAGATTGCGCTGGCGGTGGGCAACCAGTTGCGCACGCTGGATTACGCGCCTGCATTCCAATCCAGCCACCCGCTGGCATTCGAAGCGGCAGAACGCGTTGCGCATTACATGCCGCCGGGGCTGGACCGCATTTTCTTCACCAATTCCGGCTCCGAATCGGTCGAGACTGCGCTGAAGATCGCATTGAGCTACTACCGCGTCACCGGCAATCCCTTACGTAATAAATTGATAGGCCGCGAGCGCGGCTACCATGGCGTGAATTTCGGCGGCATTGCAGTAGGCGGTATCGCGGGCAACCGAAAGGCCTTCGGCAATATGCTGGCGGGCGTCGACCATATCCGCCACCCGCTGGACATCGCCAATAACGCGTTCACTAAAGGCGTGCCGGAAGATGGCGGCATCGCACTGGCGAATGAATTCGAGCAGCGCATCCTGACTTTGCACGACCCGGCCACCATCGCGGCATTGATCGTTGAACCCATGCAAGGCTCGGCAGGCGTGATCGTGCCGCCCAAAAACTACCTGAAGCGCCTGCGCGAGATCTGCACCAACCACGGCATACTGCTGATCTTCGATGAAGTGATCACCGGCTTTGGCCGCCTGGGCACCAGGTTCGGCGCCGATTATTTCAATGTGATTCCCGACATCATCACTTGCGCCAAGGGGCTGACCAACGGTGTGGTACCCATGGGGGCCGTGGCTGTCAGGCGCGAGATCTATGACGCATTCATGGCGAATTCCTTGCCCAATGCCATCGAGCTGCCGCACGGGTATACCTATAGCGCCATCCCCATCGCCTGTGCCGCGGCGATTGCCACACTGGATATCTTCGCCAGCGAAAAACTGGAAGACCGCGCAGCGGGCTTAAGCGTCCGCCTGGAATCGGCTGCGCATGCGCTGAAAGGCCTCCCGCTGGTGAAAGATATCCGCAACATCGGGCTGGTCGCCGGCATCGAGTTCGAGGCCATTCC
>JAZKEL010000374.1:0-2069 GCA_040387075.1 Pseudomonadota bacterium | reverse complement strand
ATTGCCGTCGTCGGCGTCACCGGCTCCGGCAAGAGCACGCTGGCGGGCCTGCTGCCCAGGTTACTGGAAGCGGATGCCGGCGAGGTGCAGATCGGCTCTGCCTGGGCAGGCTGGCAAAACGTGAAATCCTTCAGCCTGGATGAATTACGCAGGAAGATCCATGTAGTGCCTCAGGAAAGTTTCCTTTTTTCGGACACGCTGGCCGCCAACCTCAGGCTGGCGAAACACGACGCTACCCAGCAAGAACTGGATGAGGCGATCGCCCTTGCTTCCGCCACGGAAGTCATCGGCAACCTGAGCGATGGATTCAATACCCGCATCGGCGACCGCGGCATTACGCTCTCCGGAGGCCAACGCCAGCGCATCAGCCTGGCCCGGGCGTTTCTTTCCAGGCCGGCTATCCTGGTGCTGGACGATTCCACCAGCGCGCTCGACGCGATCACCGAACGTAATGTGCTGGAGAATATCCGCAAGTTGCGCCATAGCAGCGGGCAACCCACCACGGTGCTGCTGATCGCCAGCAAACTTTCGACCATACTGCTGGCGGACCGCGTCGCCATGCTGGATAAAGGCGCCATCATCGCGCAAGGTACGCACCAGAACCTGGTGGCTACCAACGCCGAATACCGCGACCTGGTAGGAGTAGACCATGGCGGATAATCTAAGGCAGGAACGCGCACTCAACGATATCGAACTGGAACAGGCGCTCGCGAAAAAGAGCCTGGACCGCAATATGTTCTGGCGACTGCTGCCATTGCTGAACCTGGTGAAAGGCAGGGTCGCCACCGTGGTGGTGCTGGAAACCCTGCTGGTCGCCGTGATTTTCATACGGCCGTGGTTCCTGCGCGAAGTCATCGATTTCGGATTCATCCAGACGGCGCAAGGCATCGTCCTGAATGTTCCCCTGCTCACCTGGATGTCGATTGGCATGGGGCTGAGCTGGGCTGTGCGTTTCGGCATATCCGGCCTGTCGCAATACCTGGCGGGTACGGCAGCGATCACGATCCTGAATGATTTGCGCATCAAGGTGTTCTCGCATGTGCAGGCGCTGAGCGTGCGCTATTTCGACCAGACCAAGGCCGGCCGCATCATCTCGCGTGCCGACCGCGACGTGGATGCCCTTGAACCCTTGCTGATCCAGGGTCCGCCGGAGCTATTTTCCGCATTGCTGCGTTTCGTGGTGGCGGCCATCGCCTTGTGGTGGATTTCCCCCAAGCTGTTCCTGGCGCTGGCCAGCATCGTGCCTTTCCTGGTGTCAGGTACCTGGCTGTTCAAGCGCATCTCGCAGAAGAACTGGGCCAGGGTCGCCGAAGCCCGTGCCCGTTTCACTGCCCACCTGGTGGAAAGCGTTTCCGGGGTACGCATCACCAAGCAGATGGTGAATGAAGTCCCCAATGAGAACCGCTACCGTGCCCTGCTCAATGATTTCAACACCACGCTGATAAAAGGCAACATCCGCGCCAGCTGGTTCCTGCCGTTAACGCAGGTACTGAGCACGGTAGGCATGGCGGCATTGCTGCTTTCGGGGGGCATCGGCATCGCCGAGAATGAAATGACGGTCGGGCAACTGGCGCAGAGCCTGTTTTACGTCCAGCTGTTCCTGGGCCCGTTGCAGGAGCTCAACGAGTTGTTCGAGCGCTATTCTTCCGGCGCATCGTCTGCGCAACGCGTATTCCTGTTACTGGATACCGAGCCTGAGATCAACGATCCGGAAACGCCAACACTGCCCGACAGCCGGCTGGGCGAGGTCGAATTCCGCAACGTGGTGTTCGGCTATTCGCAAGACGGCCTCAAGCCGGTGATCAAGAACCTGGACCTGCATATCCCCGCTGGCCAGGTGCTCGCCATCGTAGGCCCGACCGGTCATGGCAAAAGCACACTGGTGCAGTTGCTGACACGTTTCTATGAAGTACAGTCCGGCAGCGTGCTGATCGACGGCCAGGACGTCAAGGCCTATGCGCAGCAGCAATTGCGCCTGAATGTGGGTGTCGTGCTACAGGACAATGTGCTGTTCTCCGGCAGCGTGCTGCACAACCTGCGCATGGCGGCACCCGGTGCGAGCGACGATA
>JAZKEL010000373.1:636-5359 GCA_040387075.1 Pseudomonadota bacterium | reverse complement strand
GCGATGGCGACGCGTGCCTGGCTGGCGATCACCACCGGGCCGGTAGTCCATTCAGCGGGCGTGACTTTCCTGATTTCCGCCAGCAAGGGCTGCACATGCCGCTCGACCGCCAGTGAAGACAGGCCGTCTCCCACCACCACCAGAAAATCGATGCCTGCCGCTGACTTCATATCTTCGAGTTGCGCCACGCTTGCATCGTCCAGCTTGCGGCCATAATCCGGCCTGAGCAGATAGCTTGCCCTGTCCACGGCTTTGCTTTGCACCTGGATAACCTGGTTTCCCTGGCCTTCAAGTGCAAGTTGCAAAGCGTCCGTATCCAGCGCTAAATGTACTGCGTCACGCGCCATGGCGTGGGCCAGTCCAAAATCGAGTACTTCTTTAGTGGGCAGGCTACTGCCGACGCGGCCCAGCGCGATGCGTGCTCGGGTAAAGCCTTTTAACTGTGTCCAGGGATCGGCATGCGTGCTCGGCGACGCTGCTGCCGGCGATGCGGTTTGCGGGATGTCGGAAGGTGTTTTCAATTGGGCCGATGTCTCAGGCTGCGGTCAGCAGGTGTCTGGGCATGTTCTGCAGCATGCTATGCGCCGAGGTCACTGGCTGTACCTGGCCGTTGCTGTCCATAATATTCATGGCTTTCAGCCATTGCTCGAATTCCGGCGCGGCTTTCAGACCTAAAACTTTTCTCAAGTAAAGCGCATCGTGGAATGAAGTGGTCTGGTAGTTCAGCATGATGTCGTCCGCGCCGGGAATGCCCATGATGAAGGTCAGGCCTGCCGTCGCCAGCAGTGTCATCAGGGTATCCATGTCGTCCTGGTCGGCCTCGGCATGGTTGGTATAGCAAACGTCGCAGCCGAGCGGCACGCCCAAAAGCTTTCCGCAGAAATGGTCTTCCAGCCCGGCGCGGATGATCTGCTTGCCGTCGTATAAATATTCAGGGCCGATGAAGCCGACCACCGTGTTCGCCAGCAGTGGGGAAAGGTGGCGTGCGATAGCATACGCACGCGCTTCGCAGGTCTGCTGGTCCACCCCATAATTGGCATTGGCCGACAGCACGGAGCCCTGGCCGGTCTCGAAATACATGACGTTATGGCCGCCAGCCTCGTTTTTTACGGTGCCGCGCTTGAGCGAGAGTGCCGCATCCTGCGCTTCTTTCAGCAAGGCGATATCGATCCCGAAACTTTTGTTGGCCTTCTCGGTACCTGCAATCGACTGGAACACCAGGTCGACAGGCGCGCCCTTTTCCATCACCTGTATCTGGTTGGTGACATGCGTGAGGATGCAGGACTGCGTGGGGATTTCGTACTGGTTGATGACTTCATCCACCAAGTAATACAGGTCCATCAGCGCGGGGATGCTGTCCGTCGCCGGGTTGATGCCGATCACGGCATCGCCGGAACCGTACATGAGGCCGTCTACAATAGATGCAGCGATACCGCGCGGGTCATCAGTCGGGTGATTCGGCTGCAAGCGTGTGGAGATATGGCCCGGCAGGCCGATGGTATTGCGGAACGTGGTGATGACATGGCATTTTTTGGCGACCAGGATAAGGTCCTGGTTGCGCATCAGCTTGCTGACGGCAGCAGCCATTTCAGGGGTGATGCCGGGCGATACCCGTTTCAGGGTAGCAGAATCCGCTTCGTCGGAAAGCAGCCAGTCGCGAAAATCGCCGACCGTCAAATGACTTATCTCGGAAAAAGCCTGGGCATCGTGACTGTCAATAATGAGCCGCGTGACTTCATCGGTTTCGTACGGGATCAGCAGTTCTTCCAGGAAACGCTTGAGCGGCACCTCGGCCAGGCACATGCGAGCCGCCATGCGCTCTGCGTATGTCTCAGCCGCGACACCGGCAAGGAAATCGCCAGATCGGGCGGGCGTGGCTTTCGCCATCACCTCTTTCAAATCGGCGAATTGGTAAGTATGGATTCCTGCGGAAAATTGATAAGCCATAGTTCCTCAAATACTACTCCGGTAAAGACCGGAGTAGTTTCTCCCAGAGTGATTTTATGGATTACTTAGCCAACAATGGCGGTAGGTGCATTGTCCACCGAGTCCGTACGCTGCTGTTTGGTAAAGCTGAAGTAGGCGTATGCCAGAGCCATCAAGCCAAGGAAGATGAATGCCAGCAGGTGGTTGAAATAGATCATGGTCACCAGGCTGATCACTGCTAGGCCGAGTGCAATCGCCGGGAATATCGGGTAGGCGATGGCAGTGAACGGACGTTCCAGCCTGGGCTCGTTCTTACGCAGGGCGAACAGGCTCAGCATGGACACGATGTACATGACGATGGCGCCGAATACCGCCATGGTGATCAGGTTGGAAGTGAGCGTCATGCCGCCGAACTGGATCAGGTCATCACTGAAGATCGCCGCTACACCCACTACGCCACCAGCGATCAGTGCACGGTGCGGAGTCTTGAAACGGGCATTGGTCTCACCGAAATACTTCGGCATATAACCGGCACGGGCCAATGCGAAGATCTGGCGGGAGTAGCCCAGGATAATGCCGTGGAAAGAGGCGATCAAGCCAAAGAGACCGATCCATACCAGCATATGCAACCAGCCGCTGTTCTCGCCGACGATCATCTTCATCGCTTGCGGCAGTGGGTCGTTGATATTGGACAACACCCTCCAGTCGCCAGCGCCGCCTGCAAACATCATGACGCCAATCGCGAGCGTTGTCAGTGTCAGAATGCCGGCGATATAGGCTTTTGGGATAGTCCTCTTCGGGTCTTTTGCCTCTTCAGCCGCCATGGCCACGCCTTCGATGGCAAGAAAGAACCAGATGGCAAAAGGAATGGCAGCAACTATACCGGTGATGGAACCCAAGGTGAACTCACTCGCGCCTGACCAGCCGTTAGCGGTGAAGTTGGTGATGGAGAAGCCCGGTGCGACCACGCCCATGAATACCAGCAGTTCGAATATCGCCAGCACCGTCACAAACAACTCGAAATTAGCTGCGATACGCACACCGATAATATTCAGCGCAATAAATATAACGTAGGCACCGGCCGCCATCATCTTGGGGTCGACACCAGGAAACTGTACGTTCAGGTAGGCACCGATCGCCATGGCAATGGCCGGCGGTGCGAACACGAACTCGATCAGGGTGGCAAAGCCAGCGATGAATGCCGCTTTTTCACCGAATGCCCGCCTGGCATAGGCAAACGGCCCGCCTGCGTGTGGTATGGCTGTCGTCAATTCGGTAAAACTGAAAATGAAGGTGGTATACATGATGGCGATCAGGATGGTCGTCACCAGGAATCCCAGTGTACCCGCCTGTGCCCAGCCGTAACTCCAGCCGAAATATTCACCCGAGATGACCAGGCCCACCGCCAGGCCCCACAGATGCCAACCATTAAGCGTTGCTTTTAAGGATGAACTCATAACTACTCCCTGATTAAGTTAGAAATCAAATGGTTAAGCAAACACTTGGTGAAATGCATCATCACTAGCCTTGCCCTTTCCACATTGCACTCGCAACATCGTCCTACTTTTCCACACGCCACACTATCCCATTTCGGCAACGTGCGATTTTTTATGCCTTAACTTCGGTCTGATTAGAGGATTCCTTGATGTAACTGCGCCATCCACCGAACTCGGAGATATCGGTAGCATTTTCAGTGGCATAGGCTTCGCACAGGAAACCCTGCACATTGCTGCCGTCTTTCAGTACCAAAGTGCCGAATCCCAGCGGGGCCGGCACGCTGGCGACGAATGCGCCGTAGCTTTCTATCGGCAGTTTCCATACTTCCAGGCAAATGGCGGAACCATGTTCGCTCACCCGCACCAGCCCGGGGCGCTCGGGCTTGAAACCCGCCAGCTTGAATAATTTGTAATAGGGACCGGTCTTGGTCTTCGCTACGAACTGGCCACCCAGGGCCAGCAATTGCGCATTAAGCGGTAAGCCGCTCATGTGGGCGCCGCAAACGGCTACATTGATCAGTGCCTGTTTTTCACTCGTTATGTCGTCATCGCTCATATCGCATCTCTTTCAAAAATTACCCCGGTAGCACCTAAAGTTTTACTTTTGTTGTTTTGTGTATCGTTATCAAAGCAAGAAGCGAGCTTAAGCAGTTTTTTATCGCTAAATGCCTGAGCGCACACGGTAATTCCGAACGGCAGGCCATTTTTCTGGAACCCGGTGGGGATAGCGGTCGCACTCAGGTCCAGCAGGTTCATGAAGTTGGTGTAATAGCCCAAATTCGAATTGCAGGTCACCGGATCGGCATTGACTTCAGCAATGGTGTAGATCGTGCCGGCGGTGGGCGTGACGATGAGGTCAACGCTATCCCATATCTTTGCCGCTATACGTTGTAGCGCCTTGAGTTTATAGAGCGCGTCGAATGTATCGGCCGCACTGAATCTGGTTGCGCCGGTAATGATCTTGCGCGTGACCGGGAAAATGGCATCTGGGCTCGCCTCGATGAACTCACGAATCGCGGCATAGCGTTCCGCCACCCACGGCCCCTCATACAGCAACCGTGCGGTATCCAGGAACGGCGCAAAGTCGATCTCAACAGCCCTGCCTCCCAGCGATTCCAGTTGCTTCAATGCTGCCTGGAAAAGTGCGGGCGTTTCGGTGTTACCGAAAAAAGCCAGTTGGTCAGGTCGTGGAACACCGAAAGTAAAGCTGGCACCAAGCATCTCGTCGCTTGATTGCGTTTCACGTGAATACGCATCCTCCGCGTCAAAGCCCTGGGCGCTTTCCAGTACCGTTTCGGCAT
>JAZKEL010000373.1:0-626 GCA_040387075.1 Pseudomonadota bacterium | reverse complement strand
ATCCAGCGTGCGGCAGGCCGGCAATACCCCGCTGGTACTTATAAGGCCGCACGTCGGTTTATGCCCGACCAGGTTGTTGAATGCGGCAGGCACGCGGCCCGAACCGGCGGTATCGGTGCCCAGGCTGAAACTGGCCATGCCCAACGCCACAGATACTGCAGAACCGGCGCTGGAACCGCCCGAGATATATGCCGGGTCGAAGCTGTTCTGGCATGCGCCGTAGGGCGAGCGCGTACCCACCAGGCCGGTGGCGAACTGGTCGAGGTTGGTCTTGCCGACAGGGATTGCCCCGGCATCGATCAGCTTCTGCACCACGGTCGCACTTTTTTCAGGTGTATAGGCGAACTCTGGGCAGGCCGCTGTCGTCGGGATGCCGGTCAGGTCGATGTTATCCTTGATGGCGAACGGGATGCCGTATAACGGCAGGCTGGCCGGGTCCCTGCCTTCCAGGCTGTCTGCATATACCAGCATTTCATCCAGGCTCAGCCGGCGTATCCAGATATGGCCGGCATCTTCGTTGCCGATATGCGCATCCAGTTGCTCTATCAACGCACGCGGCGACAATTCCCCGTTCCGATACAACTTGCGCAGATTGGCAATTTCAAGACTGGGGATGCCTGCGTTCG
>JAZKEL010000372.1:0-2879 GCA_040387075.1 Pseudomonadota bacterium | reverse complement strand
ACAACGTGGCGCCGGATGTAGACGATGCTGCCAGCCTGAAAGCATTTTTCACGGCTATCCAGGACTTAAACAAGGAAGAGCGACTGCTGGCTTATCATGACCGTTCGGATGGCGGACTATTTGCCACTCTGGCCGAGATGGCATGTGCAGGCCGTTGCGGGCTGGATATCGATATCAGCCGCCTGCCGGGCGATGCCATCGGCGTGCTCTATAACGAAGAGTTAGGCGCCGTCATCCAGGTGGCGGCCGATGATGCACAACCGGTGTGGGCTCAACTGGAAGAAACCCTGCCGGGCTGTTCGCATATCATCGGCTCCCCGACGACCGACAATCATGGCTTCATCATCCGCCAGCATGGCGATGTGATCTTTGCCGAACTGCGCACCGATCTGCACCGTATGTGGTCTGAAACCACCTACCATATGCAGAAACTGCGCGATAACCCGGTATGCGCCCAGCAGGAATACGACCGCATCCTGGATATCAACGATCCTGGCCTGCACCAGTACCTGACCTTCGATATCGCCAACCACGTTTCCGCTGCGCATATCGCCAGCGGCGTGCGGCCGAAGATAGCCGTGCTGCGTGAGCAGGGTGTGAACGGTCAAGTGGAAATGGCGGCTGCGTTCGACCGTGCCGGATTCCAGGCGCATGACGTGCACATGAGCGACATCATCAGCGGTCGTGTCAGCTTGAGCGATTTTGCCGGTGTGGTGGCTTGCGGCGGCTTCTCTTACGGCGACGTGTTGGGGGCCGGCGAAGGCTGGGCGAAATCCATCCTGTTCAACGCCCGTGCACGCGATGAGTTCTCTGCATTTTTCGAACGCGGTGATTCCTTTGCGCTCGGTGTTTGCAACGGTTGCCAGATGATGAGCAACCTGAGCAGCATTATCCCCGGGGCTGAACACTGGCCGCACTTTGTGCGCAACCGATCCGAGCAGTTCGAGGCGCGTTTTGCCATGGTGGAGATACTGGAATCGCCATCCCTGTTCTACAGCAGCATGGCGGGTAGCCGCATGCCGATCGCCGTTGCGCATGGCGAAGGTTTTGCGGAATTTTCTTCGGCAAACGCTGTCAACGATGTGCTGGAACAAAAGCTGGTGACCATGCGGTTTGTGGACAATGCCGGTAGTGCCACCGAAGTGTATCCCTTCAACCCGAACGGATCGCCGCAGGGCATCACCGGTTTAACCACAGCGGATGGTCGTTTTAGCATTATGATGCCGCATGCCGAGCGTGTTTTCCGCACGGTCCAGCACTCCTGGCATCCGGATGGCTGGGGTGAAGATAGTCCCTGGATACGCATGTTCCGGAATGCGAGGAAAGCGGTAGGCTAGGCAGTGGTAAGACCAGATGGCGATTGTGTAATTGATACGAGTGGTATGTCATAGCAAGGTAAATCATGGCAAGTTCAACTAAATAAGCAGATAACTATAAAAGAAAAGAGACCAGGATGAAGATAAGCATGAAAGCAACAGTAATGGCGATGCTGATGGCAGCGACGATGGCATTATCATTCTCGACGTACGCCACGACCGATGACGAAGACGTGACCTACACCGCAGCATTGCGCGAAGGCAACGTCAAGCTGGTGAAGAAGATGCTGGATAACGGGCTGGACATCAACCGCAAGTTCTTCGCATGGTCTGCTTTGCAGGTGGCAGCCAACAAGAATCAGTTCAAGGTGGTGAAGTTGCTTGTAGAACGCGGTGTGGACATCAATTACCAGCACCCGATGACCAAGATGACCGCCCTGCATTTCGCTGCGTATGACAATAACAAGGAAATGGTGAAATACCTGATCGACAAGGGTGCCGACAAGAACCTGAAGATGCGCGGCGGCGTATCCATCGTGCGTGCCATGTTGGATGACGGCAATAAGGACATGGCGGATTACCTGTTATCCGAAGGTGTGCTGGATGACGGCTGCCAGGAAGAGAAGTGCCTGTAAGCAGATCCTGTCACTAATGTAAGCAAGCATTCAGCTTAGCGCATTGGATCAAGCTGGCACCATGCAAGCCAATAGACTTTTTACCCGGCTATGTTTCAGCATGCTCATGCTGGCTTCATGGTCGGGCGCAGTCGCCGGTAATTCCCTAGATACTTCCACCACTTCGGCCGGCGCTGCTGCCGGCACCGAAACAATCTCTCCCGTTCCATCCCATATCCAGGTGCTTGCCGGTTCCTGTGCTGCCTGCCATGGTACTGACGGTAATAGTATTGGTGGCAATAGTATCGGCGGCAATAGCGTCAGCGGAACGCCGGTGCTAGCTGGGCTAGAACATGACTATTTCGTATTGCAGATGCAGGCGTTCCGTTCCGGCGAGCGCAGCGCCACCGTCATGCAGCGCCACGCCAAAGGGCTCACTGTAGAAGAAATCGAGCAACTGGCTACGTATTTCTCGCAGCAGAAACGCATCCCCGGTAGTTTGCCACCAGCACAGATAATGGATACACAACATGACGATTGACCGTCGCCAGCTGCTGAAACTCGCAGCGACTTCTGCGGCCGGCATGGTCATGCCAAGCTACGCGATGGCAGCCGGTAGCCAATTGTCTATACCCGCTTCGAAACCGCTTGGATCTTCAAAATCATTAGGCCGAGTGGTCATCATCGGCGCCGGCTATGCCGGGGCAGATGCCGCGAAATACCTGCGTACCTGGAGCCAAGGCAACATAGAAGTGGTGCTGGTGGAGCAGAATTCGCAGTTCATATCCTGTCCGGTCAGCAACCTGGTGCTGGGCGGCAGCAAGAGCATCAACGACCTGACATTCGGCTACGACCTGCTCAGGCAAAATCACGGCATCCAGTGGGTGCATGACCGGGTGACCGCCATCGATCCTTCATCGCGCAGCATCACCATGACACGTGGGCAACT
>JAZKEL010000371.1:2575-6171 GCA_040387075.1 Pseudomonadota bacterium | reverse complement strand
TGCGGCCGGCCTGCTCGCTGAAAATCTCGGCCAGTGATTCTGTTTCTATCGGTACGCCGACGATGATCAGCGGCGGCGTGTTCTTGGCAACATAATGCTGCTCCAGGAAGGCTTCGGCTGTCGTGGCGAGGTCATAGCCTTCTGCATTTTTCGGGAAAAAGCTTTTGTCGCCCAGGTGCCGGCCGCCGCGTATCATCACCAGGTTCACGCAGTGCTGACCTCCCTGCTCTATACAGGCGATCACGTCGGCATCGCTGACATTAAAATCGCTGACGAACTGCTTGGCCTGTACCTGCCGCAGGCTTTGCATGCGGTCGCGAAGCAGCGCGGCCAGTTCGAACTCCTGGTTCTCGGCGGCAGCCATCATCTTCCCGCTTATTTCATCCATCACTTCTTTTTCGCGCCCTTGCAGGAACATGGTGGCATGGCCGACGTCGTGACGATAATCCTCCTCCGAGATATGGTCTACGCAAGGCGCGGTACAGCGCTCGATCTGGTACAGCAGGCAGGGCCGTGAGCGGTTGGCGAATACCGTGTTCTCGCACGTGCGCAGCATGAATACCTTCTGCAACAGCTGGATGCTGTCGCGCACCGCGCCGGTATTGGGGAACGGGCCGAAATACTGCGTGCCTTTGCGCTGGGTGCCGCGATGGAACGCCAGGCGCGGGAACTCATCGGACGTGATGGCGATGTAGGGATAGGACTTGTCGTCGCGGAACAGCACGTTGTAACGCGGCATCAGGCTCTTGATGAGGTTATTCTCCAGCAGCAATGCTTCGCCTTCGGAGTGAGTAACCGTCGTTTCGATGCGCACGATGCCGGAGACCATCATGCGCGTGCGCGGCCCCACCAGGTTCTTCTGGAAATACGAGGACACCCGCTTTTTCAGGTCCTTGGCCTTGCCGACGTAAATCACCTCGTCCGCCTCGTTGATCATGCGATAGACGCCGGGCAGGTTAGGCAGCGACTTCAGTATGGGTTTAGGGTCAAACACGGCTGCAGCTTGTTCAGTCATTCAGTATTCGCAATTTGGGGGGTCAGTTGCCGTCCAGTAACTTGCCGGCGATCGCCCAGTCTTCGTACTCGACCTCATCGAAGGTGATGTAGGTGTAATTTGCCGGTTTATGCGCCACGCGCTGCATGGTGTCGGTCACCTCTTTTGCGATCTCGGCTTTTTGCTCACGTGACAATGGCCCTGCATGCTTGATATTGATATACGGCATCTTGGTCTCCTGTTGGTGGTATCAAATGAATATTGAGGCGTTGTATCCTAATGCAAGATCGCAAAAAAATGCCTGCTCAATGTGGATGCGAGGTCAGCCAGCACGCGGTGGCGCCAGCCTCTGCACAACCCTGCAGTTCCGGCTGCAGGGTAACGTGGTCTATGCCATAACGCTCATGCAGCATGGCCCGCAACGCGACCAGTACCCGCTGCCAGTCATCCATTTCGTTCAGCGTCACATGGGCGGAAATGGCCGTAATCTCCGAGGAGAGTGCCCAAATATGCACGCTGTGTATGCTATGCACGTCCGGCAATGCAGACATGCTGGCCGTGACGGCATCGATATCCAGGTGCCGGGGCACGCCTTCCATCAACACCTGCAATACTTCGCGCAGTAGCTGGACGGTGGAAAACAGGATCAGTGCCGAAATCACCAGCGACAGTATCGGGTCGATGGGCATCCAGCCGCTGAAGTAGATCACGATGCCGGAGATCACCGCTGCGATGGAGCCCAGCATATCGCCTATAACGTGCAGGAGGGCCGCACGGTTATTGATGTTGTGCTGATGCTGGTGCAGCTGTCGGGCAACGATGATATTGACCGCCAGGCCCACCAGCGCGATGAACGTAACGGCCGCGCCATGGACGGGTTGCGGGTTCTGCAGGCGCAGGATGGCTTCGTACACGATGGCCGCGACCACCACGAGCATCACCAGGCCATTGACCAACGCCACGATGACCTCTGCCCGCATCAGGCCGTAACTGTGCCGGCTAGACGCCGGCCTGCGCGCTATCCAGGCACCCAGCCAGGCCAGGCCGAGCGCGGCGACATCGGACAGCATATGCCCGGCATCCCCCAGCAACGCCAGCGAACCGGTATACAGGCCGCCAACCACTTCGACCACGGCAAACACGGCAGTCAGCAGCAGCGGCCACAACAATGTGGTATCGCCGCCGTGCTTGTGGCTATGGTCATGCGATGCATGGTCATGGTGGCCTGCGGCGACTGGCGTTGTAGATACATGCCCGGCGGAATGGGTATTGCCTTCTGCCGGGTGGTGGTGATTCAAATGATTTTCTTCCATAGATGCAATGCTAGCAGGCTGGTGGAGTAAAGCCCACCTCGAAACCAGTATTTTAAGCAGAACTTGCGTTGCATCGGCCAGGTTCGCTCTCCAGATTGGCAGGCAGGCGTTCACCAGAACTGACCTGCAGTTGGAATTACACTGGAATTTTAACAAACCCTGGAATTAGCGTTGTTTAAGTTGGTCAGATTTACGTACATACCGCTTTACCACTCTATAATGCAACACTCGCCACCAGGAGGTATACCCCATGCGCATTTCATTGATCGTCTCTACCCTCGCATTCGCCGGCGCTTCACTCGCCAGCTCCATCGCGCTTTCCGCAGAAAAAATCGTCACGGTTCGTGCCATCAGCGAAGCCGGGATCGGCAAGAGCATCGGCACCATCACATTCAGCGACAGCAATGAAGGCCTGGTCATCAAACCGAACCTCAGCGAACTTACCCCAGGCACCCATGGTTTCCATATCCACGAAAAGCCCAGTTGCGATGCGGCCGAAAAAGACGGGAAAGTAGTGGCAGGCCAGGCAGCCGGCGGGCATTACGACCCGGCCAAGAGCAGCAAGCATGAAGGGCCGATGGGCATGGGCCATAAAGGCGACTTGCCTGCCCTGGAAGTGACGTCTGACAACCACGCAGAAAAACCCATGCTGGCACCCAACCTGAAGTTATCTGACATCGCCGGGCACGCTGTCATCATCCATGAAGGCGGCGATAACTACAGCGACACCCCTAAACCACTGGGCGGTGGCGGCGGCCGAGTAGCTTGCGGCATCGTCGATTAAGTCGTGCCTGAAGACTAGCGCTGACCCATCCACCCAACCTGACCAAGAAACCATTACGCTTTGTTAAGTTATCGCCACGCATTTCACGCCGGCAACCATGCCGACGTGCTGAAACATTTCGTACTCATGCAGGTGTTGGCCTATACGGCACAGAAAGATAAACCGTTCTGGTATATCGATACGCATGCCGGTGCCGGCAAGTACCTGCTCGACACCGGCTATGCCCTGCAGAACGCCGAGTTCGAAAGCGGCATCGCACGCCTGCTGGAAGATGCGGACTTGCCGACAGCGCTGGCCTCGTTCGTAGCCTATGTGAAAAGCCTGAACCGCGAGAACCAGTCCAGCCATTACCAACTCAGGCATTACCCCGGTTCGCCGGTTGTAGCGGAGGCATTATTGAGGCCTACAGACCGCATGCGCCTGTTCGAATTGCATCCGACCGACAGCAAGTTGCTGAAGCAGACGGTCTCGCATGCGGGACGGCAGGTCTTGATCGCCACTGAAG
>JAZKEL010000371.1:0-2565 GCA_040387075.1 Pseudomonadota bacterium | reverse complement strand
ATCGACCCGCCTTACGAAGACAAAACCGACTACCAGCAGGTAGTGGCCTCGGTCAAGGACAGCATGGCGCGGTTCGCCACCGGCACCTATATCGTCTGGTATCCCCTGCTGCAACGGCCGGAGCCGCTGCAGATGGTCGGCAAGCTGAAACAGCTCAACCCCGAGAACTGGCTCAATGTCAGCCTGACGGTGCAGGAGCCGGCATTGGAAGGGTTCGGCATGCACGGCAGCGGTTTATTCATCGTCAACCCGCCCTGGACTTTGCCTGCTACGCTGAAAGAGGCCCTGCCCTGCCTGGTCGGGAAACTGGGCCAGGATGCGGGTGCGGGGTTTGTACTAGAGAGTCAGATAAGTTAAGCCAGATAAGCTAAGCCAAAATGAAGTAGGCCAGAGACACCGCCAATCACCCGAAATATCCATTGCCATTAGTCTGAACGGACTAACGTATAAAATTGGGAACAGGCATAAAATGCAGTGAATAACTAAGGGGAGCGCAACATGAACATAACATCCTTACTATTCAAGAAAAAACCGGTGCCAGTCAAAAAACCTGCGCCTCTAAAACGCAGTGCACATCAGCAATACACGCCGCCGCCACTTATCGCCAGCACGAATTTCGGTATTCAGGTCGAAGAAGTCGAGTTCGATGAGTTCGACCGTCGTCGGACATTGCTAGGCAAGAACCAGTCAGGTTCAGAGCGACGCGGACGATAGTCTTTCTTAGCTGGATTTAGTCTTACTTGGATTTAGTCTTACCTGGATTTAGAATCGGCGGACGCTAAGCCGGTCAGGGTCTACAGTGCCGGCAAGCACATTAAAACCATGCACGGCCACCGTCCTGCCATTCTCGGTTTCAACACTCACCCGCCACTTCCCCGGCCATAGATTCTGTTTGTAGGTACTGCCGCGAAAGCCGTTATTACGCCCGCCCTGCAGGTTGAACCCTATACGCTCCGTGCTTACCCAGCCTTTACGCGCATCGTGGTATTGCCAGCTGTGGTATAGCCTTGCACTCAGGCCGCGCGGGGCGAATATCATGGAAACGCAGTACAGTCGCTGGCCCGCCTCAAGATGGATATCGTCCTCGAATACCTTCCAGAACTCCCATATCGGCGGCTTTTCATGCGTCAGCAAATATTGATCGGCGCTTTTCTCAAGGACGATGCCCATGCCGATATCGCGCTTCACCAGTGGTACAGGCGGGATGACATCCAGCGGATAGGCAATCGCCAATAGCGCCGCGATCAGCCACACCGGACCCAGCTTGCCAGGATGGCCAGGCGTGATATTGCGCAAAAGTACGACCAGCCCCGCCCCGGCGAGGGTACTGAGGTAGAACCAGATAAAGTGGATACTGCCGACCATGAACGGCAGCAGGAAATTGAACAGCAACATTGCGCACAGGCCGAATAACGCCCAGGTCAGCGTAAATTTACGGTACTTGTCGTGGATGAACTCATTGGCGACCAACAGGACGCCCGGCACCAGTGCCAGCAATAAGGCCAGTGCGTGATCGGCGCTCTTGATATAGAAAATGAATAAGGCACTGAATAGCCCGCCGAACAGGAACTGAAGCAGCAGGTATGGCACACGCTCGAACCTGCCGGGTTCGACAGGCGACGGCGATTCGGCAGGCTGGTGCGATACTTTGTAGCCCAGCCACCACAATATGGCCGCAGCCGCCAGCAGGTATCCCAGCAGCAGCCACAAGTCCAGGAACTGCACGGAACGGCCGATGGTCAGGGCATCCCAGATAAAACCGCCGAAAAATGCAATGGCCGGGAACAAGGTGCGCAGGCGGTCGATAGGAAGTGTGATGATATTGGGGGACTTCAGGAGCATATGAGCTTATTCATTAGATGGATCTGCTATAGATGGGTTACTTTGGAAGCGCTGTTTTATTAGTTATAGGATTATTTAATGAAAATTTGATTTTTACACTATAAACGCATTTGTTATCATAGGCTGCAATCGGCTGGATAACAGCCCGTTTTCAACTTCACGGAAATCCCCAATGAATACTAGCGACACCCCTGCACGCATGCGCCCCATGAGTGCCATCCTTTTCGGCAGCCGCTGGTTGCAACTCCCGCTTTACCTGGGCCTCATCGTCGCCCAGTGTGTCTACGTGTTCCATTTCATGGTAGAGCTTTGGCACTTGGTGGCGAAAGTGCCTAACCTCGGCGAAGCCGACATCATGCTGATCGTGCTGGGGTTGATCGACGTGGTGATGATCTCCAACCTGCTAATCATGGTGATCATCGGCGGCTACGAGACGTTCGTATCGCGCCTCAACCTGTCCGGCCATCCGGACGAACCGGATTGGCTATCGCACGTCAATGCCAACCTGCTCAAGGTCAAGCTTGCCACCGCGATCATCGGCATCTCCTCCATCCACCTGCTCAAGACCTTCATCAATGCGCCTAACCTGGATGACCGCGTCATGATGTGGCAGACGCTGATCCACATGGCATTTGTAGCATCTGCCATCTCCATCGCCTACATCGACAAGCTGATGGCGGGCCCGGTAGAGAACCATGCACAAAAACACTAAACGGCAGCATC
>JAZKEL010000370.1:0-9438 GCA_040387075.1 Pseudomonadota bacterium | reverse complement strand
CTGGAACGGCACCACCAAATGGAAAACACCGATCACCGGTGACGACCAGGTGATGTTCCTGTTACGTGTGTACGACGAACAGGGCCGTTACGATGAAAGCGTGCTGAAACCCTTACTGTTGCTGAGTCGCGCACCTGCCAACAATGACCTGCAGCCAGGCAAAGAAGAGCTCATCGGCTATGGCGAAAACAGTCTCAGCCTGCGCAATATCCCGGTCAAGGGCGGCACGGTGACGGTGAACGGCACACACTTGAAAGAAGGCCAGCATATCGAGGCATTCGGCCTCAATATCCCGGCGGATAGTACCGGCAAGTTTGCCATGAAGCAGATCATGCCCTCCGGCCCGAACACGGTTGAGGTCAAACTGGTCGAACCAAGCGGTGCATCCAGCACATTTCGCCGTAACCTCAATATCGCGCAAGACGACTGGTTCTACGTGGCGATGGGCGATATCACCGCCGGCAATAACAAAGTCAACGGGCCTGCCCAACTGGTCACCGGCGATAAGCAGCACTACGACAACTCCGGCTATGTGGACGGTCGCGGTGCGTTCTACGTCAAAGGCAAGATCAAGGGCGAATACCTGCTGACGGCCGCCGCCGATACCCGCGAGCAGCCGCTGGAGCATTTATTCTCCAACTTCTCGTCCAAGGATCCGCGCTACCTGCTGCGTAACATCAACCCTGACCTGTATTACCCGGTGTACGGCGATGACAGCACCACGGTGGACGATGCGCCGACGCAGGGCAAGTTCTACGTCAAGCTGGCTCGTGGCGATTCGCATGTGATGTGGGGTAACTTCAAGACCGCCTGGAACGGTACCGAGCTGCTGCAGTATTCACGCGGACTCTACGGTGCCAATGCGCGTTTCCGTTCTGAAGGCACGACAACGTATGGGGAAAAGGCGACTACAGTAGATGCTTTTGCAGCCGACCCAGGCACACTGGGTGCGCGTGACGAGTTCCGCGGCACCGGCGGCTCGCTGTACTACATGCGCCACCAAGACATCACCATGGGTTCTGAACGTATCTGGGTGGAAGTGCGCGACCGCGACTCCAACCTGGTGATCGAACGCAAGCTGCTGTCGCCGGCACAGGATTACGAAATCAATTATCTGCAAGGCCGCATCACCCTGCGTGAGCCGCTAAGTTCGACAGGCGCGGCTTCCAGCCTGATCAGCACAGGCAGCCTGAACGGCAATGCGCTGTACCTAGTTTCCACCTACGAATATGTGCCCGGCCTCACGTCGGTCGACAATATTTCCGTAGGCGGCCGCGCCAGCCAGTGGGTGAATGACAACTGGCAGGTCGGTGTGACGGGCTTCAAGCAGGGTGAAGGTGCTACGGAGCAGAAGCTGCAGGGCATCGATACCACTCTGCGCTACAAACCGGGCACATTCATCAAGCTGGAAACCGCGAAGTCCGACGGTGCCGGCGAAGGCTCGCAATCGTCGCTGGATGGCGGTTTCGGCTTCAATTCGCTGACTACTACCGGCGATCCGGCGAAAGCCTACCGCGTGGAAGGTGCCGTCGACCTGGCGGATATCACGGACAGCACCAAGGGTAAGATCACCGCCTACGCGCAGGAACGTGAAGCCGGATTCTCGGCGCCTGGGCAGATCACCTACAACGGTGGACGCCTGAGCCAGCAAGGCTTCAAGGCCAATGTGCAATTGACGGAAAAGACCCAGCTGGATGCCAAAGGCGATGCGCAGAATTCCACCGCCATCACCAGCCAGGCCATGGAAGTCGGCGTGCGCCAGAAGCTGAGCCCGGTATGGCAGGCAGGCGTGGCGCTCCGCCAGGACAACCGCGATGTGAACATCGCCAATTCCAGTTCATTGCTGTCGCAGACGGGCGATCGCACCGATACACAGGTGCGCCTGGACTACACGCCGCTGAAAGAGGATGGCAAACCCGGCGAGAAGGAAAGCTGGGCCGCCTACGGCTATGCACAGGGCACACTGGCGCATGACGGCACGCGCGAAGCCAACAACCGCGGCGGCCTGGGCATGAGCTGGCAGGTGACCGACAAGATGAAGCTGCTGGCCGAAGGCTCGCATGGCAACATGGGCCCAGGCGTCAAGCTGGGTGCTGATTACCGGTTGTCGGACCGCAGCAATGCTTATTCCAACTATATTATCGAGAGTGAACGCCCGGATAGCCTGTATCGTGGCCGGCAAGGCACCTGGGTCAATGGCTCGTCCTATCGCGTTACTGACGAGATGCGAGTGTTCGGTGAAACCCGTGCCACCAACGGTGCAGGTCCGCAAAGCCTGATCAATGCCTTCGGCCTGGATTTTGCGGCGAACGATTACTGGAACTTCGGCTTGAAGGGGGAAGTGGGCACAGTATCCGACCCACTGGCAGGCGACCTGAAACGCAGGGCAGGTAGCGTGTCGATGGGCTACAAGCGCGAAAAAACCAAGTACAGCGGCAATGTGGAGTTGCGCGACGAAGACAGCAGCCTGTACGGCGATCGCAAGACGTGGTTGTTCCGCAATACGCTGGGCTACCAGGCCTCGCCGGAATGGCGCTTGCTGGGTAAGGCCAATGTTTCCATGTCCGATAACAGCCGTGGCGCCTTCTACGATGGCGATTACCATGAGTTTGTGGCGGGTGCGGCGTTCCGGCCTGTTGCCAACGACCGCTGGAATACGCTCTTCAAGTACACCAACTTCTACAACCTGCCGTCGCCCGGCCAGTTGTCGCCTTCCGGCATCACGGCTGATTATGCGCAGAAGAGCCAGGTGCTGTCGGTCGATACCATTTATGACGTCAAGCCATGGCTTTCCATCGGCGGCAAGTATGCCTTCCGTGTAGGCGAGCTGAAGGACAGGAAAGTCGACGGCGACTGGTTCTCGAGCCGTGCCGACCTGTGGATACTGCGTGTAGACTGGCACTTCATCAAGGAGTGGGATGCATTGGTCGAGTTCCGCAATCTGCGTGCCACCGAAGCGGACGATTCGAAAGCCGGCTTTCTGGCAGCTGTTTACCGTCATATGGGGAAAGGGGTTAAAGCTGGGGTAGGGTATAACTTTACCGACTACTCTGACGACCTGACCAATCTTTCTTACCGGAGCAAAGGCTTATTCGTGAACGTGCTGGGTACGCTTTAACCATGCAATAAAGTCTTGTTAACGTGCACTTCCTACAAAATGCCGGGTCCATAGGGATCCGGCATTTTCATTTCCGCAACAGGAACGAGAATGCCGGATAATGCCTGGACTACAACGAAAGCAAACGCATGAGCAGACTCCCCACATTTTTCATCTCCCATGGCGGCGGGCCGTGGCCCTATATGCCTGAAATGCGGATCGCGTATGCAAACACGGTACTTGCCATCAGCAGTATCCCGGCTTCCCTCCCGGCAATCCCCAAGGCGATACTGGTGATCACCGGGCATTGGGAATCGCCCGAGTTCACCGTCTCCACTGCCTTGCAGCCGGGCATGGAATACGACTACTCGGGTTTCCCGGAACATACCTACCATATCCGCTATCCGGCACCAGGTTCGCCAGCACTGGCTGCCAGGGTGCGCGAGCTGCTGGGACAGGCTGGCAGAACCACCAGCGAGGATGGGCGTCGTGGGTTCGACCATGGCACCTTCGTGCCGCTGGGCCTGATGTATCCCGATGCCGATATCCCGGTCGTGCTGCTGTCCTTGAAGTCGGGTTACGACCCTTCCGCGCATATCCTGGCAGGGCAGGCCCTGCAGCCTCTGCGTGACGAGGGCGTGCTGATCATCGGCAGCGGGCTGACCTATCATAATATGCGGGGCTTTGGCCGCACCGAGTCGATGGAAGTGTCGGTGGCGTTCGAGGATTACCTCAATGACGCTATTGCCGATAAAGACCCCGGCCGACGGCTGGATAAGCTGCTGCACTGGGATGCGGCAGCGGCTGCGCGGGCAGCGCATCCGCGCGAAGATCACCTGCTGCCGTTGATGGTGGTGGCCGGTGCAGCCGGGGAGGATGAAGGCAGGCAGTTATTCACGGACACCATAATGAACGTGCGGATGGCGTCGTACCGTTTCGGCTAGAACCCTCCGTTTCGGCTAAAACCCTTCGCCATATACAAGTTTGGATATTGCATTGTATCCTTATGCACCAATACTACTCACCACACTATCCTGAGCATCAATGAACCCTGGAGCAAAAATGAACAAGTACACGCTGATAATCGCATGCATATTGACCCTTGGGCTTACTGGCTGTGCAGGCGACTATCCTTATCGCGATGCCCGCAAAGACCAGTTCATCCCCACCAATTACAAGGCAGCCGATGCGCTGATCGCCTCGGCAAAATCCCTGCCCAAGGTGCCCAATGACGCGCCGATACTGGTGGCGGCACTGGTCAATATCGATACGCTCAACCAATCCAGCAGTCTCGGCAGGATCATCTCCGAGCAGATACAGGCGCGCCTTAGCCAGATGAATTACACGGTGGTGGAGCTGAAACTGCGCGGTGAAGTGTTCACCAGGAAACCGCAAGGGGAGTTGATGCTATCCCGCGAAATCAGCGAGATTACCGCCGCGCACAATGCCCAGGCCGTGGTGGTGGGAACCTATGCCGTCGGCTCGCAATTCATTTACGTGAACCTCAAGGTCGTCGGCAAAGAGAACCTGGTGCTGGGCGCTTACGATTACACATTGCCGAAAACAGCCAATACCAAGGCTTTGCTCAACGACCAGTAGTTTGGTCGCCAGCTGCTGAGCCACTATGCAACTTAAGCAAACCTGGCGTTAGGCTTACTTCTCCCTTAGGCCTCGCCAGCCTTTCCCGGCCATGCAGACCAGCAGGCCCCGTGTCACCAGATGTGTGCTTTCATCCGGTTTGTGTGCCTCGCCCAGCGTCGCTACGCACTCGTTGACGGCAGGCTTCAAGCCTTCCGGTCCGCTGCCCAGTTTCCACCAGGAACTTACCTTGAATGTGTCCATGGGGTCGGCAGGCTTTTTGACTGCAGATGGTGCGACTGGAGATAGTGGAACTGCAGATGGTGTGACTATGGATGGTTTAACTGGGGACGGTGAGGCGGCAGTTCCTCCCGAAAGTGCTTCGCCGGCTGGTTTGCCTGAAGTGGCTGGATTGACGGCACTGCTTGATTCGCCGACGCTCGTCGACTTGCTGGCAGCAGGCGCAACATAGCCGCGGTTATCGCTGGGGGTCACGTCGATGACCGGATCCTGTTCGCGGTCCGTGTCGTTGAAATTCTGCATGACCCACCCATGTCCTTCCAGGCACTTCTCCATGGCGGATGCATCGCCGGCTTGTGCGGCACAGGCTTTCTTGCTGCTGTCCAGGTCATTTCTGTCGGCGCCGCGTTTGTAAGCGAACTCTGCGCCGCATGCGCTCACCAGCAAACCAATGATCACCGGCAGTAGTAATGTGTTGTGTGTGGCTGACGTCATCTCTGTGTGGAACCCTGTCTTGAAGTTGAATATGCATCTGCACTATTTATTTACTTATCTACTCCATCTATTTCACCATGTATCTAGACCATCTATCTACAGCGTATCGACAGTAAGTGCTGCCAAAGCGGCCCTGGTATTGCCGTGTCTTGAAACACCGTAACCGCATTAAATTATCATAATTCCCAGCCGGCCGTATGACCGTCATCTACGCAATATGACGTATTTAATCCCGGTCGCACTCTCGTTAATCTAGCGCCACGTTGTACCGGTGCACCAAGGCTGGTACATAGCCAATTTATTCAGAGCTGATTACTCGATCAAGGGAGTGTTAATGATGTTCAAGCTTAAGAAAAGCGTGCTGGCAACGGCAGTGACTGTTGCTGTGATGGCCCCGGCAATGCATGCCAATGCCGGTGGCACAATCACGTTCGGCGAAGATAAATACGTCAGCGTCGGTTTCGGTATGCGCGGCGGTTATACCAGTACTGAGGACGGTGCTGCCAATGGTGATTCACGTTCTAATAATTTTAGCCTGGACAGTGCACGTATATTCCTGTCAGGTTCCCTCAATAAGTACATCAAGGGCATGCTGAATACCGAAAAGAGCATTGCCGGTGAAGGCTTCCAGGCCATTGATGCGAACGTCCAGATATCCATTACTCCAGACGTCGCAATCTGGGCTGGTCGTTTCCTCTCACCAAGCGATCGTGCCAACCTGGCCGGTCCATACTACTCACTGGGTGGCGGCTACTGGGCCAGCATTGCCTCACGCTACGGTTTCAATGGCGGTTATATCGGCCGTGACGATGGTGTGGCGATCGTCGGGAATGCCTTGGATGGCAAGCTCGGTTATTCATTCGGCGCCTTTGAAGGCAATCGTTCGTTCCAGCTTTCCCCAGGAATCGGGGTTACCAGCTCAGGCGGCACAGGGGCTGCATTGAGTTCACGCGGTTCAGATGGCTTGATGTATGCCGGTCGCGTGCAATATGACTTCTGGGATGCTGAACCTGGCTACTACGGTACCGGTAACTACCTCGGCACTAAGGATATCCTGGCTGTCGGTATTGCCGGTCGTACACAGAATAACGGTGCTGTTTCCGCCACCGACCAGGGCAAATACAGTTCATACAGCGTCGATTTCCTGTTTGAGAAGAAGAACCTGGGCCCAGGCGGTCTTTCTGTTGAAGCCGCGTATTACGATTACGACACAGATGGCGTGTTCCTGACTGAACAAGGCAAAGCGTACTCGGCAGGTTCCGGCTACATTTTCAACGACGCAGTGGGTTGGGGAAAATTCCAGCCGTACGTCCGCTACCAGAAGTTTAATTCCGATGCCGCTGTCGCCAGCGACACCAGAAGGTACGACCTTGGCCTGAATTACATCATCGACGGCTACAACGCGCAGATCAGCGGCTTCTATTCCGATACCAAAGTGACGGGATCAAGCAGCAACAACGCGGTTAACGTGGCCATGCAGTTCCAATTCTAATTGCGTAACTTACTAACACAATCCACCCACTAACTGGAGCTAAATTAAATGCAAAATCGTCGCACGTTCATTAAATCCATGACTGTCATCGCGGCCAGCATCGCCATGATCGGCAGCATGCAGCTGGCCAATGCGGCAGACACCATCAAGGTCGGTATCCTGCATTCATTGTCAGGCACCATGGCCATCTCCGAGACCTCACTGAAAGATGTCGCCTTGATGACCATCGCCGAAATCAACAAAAACGGCGGCGTTCTGGGCAAACAGCTGGAGCCGGTGGTCGTCGACCCTGCCTCCGACTGGCCTTTGTTCGCCACTAAAGCGCGCCAATTGCTCAGCCAGGATAAAGTGGCTGTGACATTCGGCTGCTGGACCTCCGTTTCACGTAAATCGGTATTGCCGGTCTACAAGGAACTGAACGGCCTGCTGTTCTACCCAGTGCAATACGAAGGTGAAGAGCTGGAAAAGAACGTGTTCTACACTGGCGCCGCGCCTAACCAGCAGGCTATCCCGGCCGTTGAGTACCTGCTGAGCAAAGAGGGCGGCGGTGCCAAGCGCTTCGTGCTGCTGGGTACCGACTATGTCTACCCGCGTACGACCAACAAGATCCTGCGCGCTTTCCTGAAGTCCAAGGGCATCAAGGACACGGACATCATGGAAGAGTACACACCGTTCGGTCATAGCGATTACCAGACCATCGTGGCGGATATCAAGAAGTTCTCCACCGGCGGGAAGACAGCCGTGGTATCGACCATCAACGGCGACTCCAATGTTCCGTTCTATAAGGAACTGGGCAATGCCGGCCTGAAGGCGAAAGACGTTCCTGTCGTCGCATTCTCGGTAGGTGAAGAAGAGCTACGCGGCGTGGACACCAAGCCGCTGGTAGGCCATTTGGCTGCATGGAACTACTTCATGTCCATCAAGAACCCGACCAATACCGAGTTCAAGAAGAAATGGGCGGCCTATGCCAAGTCTGCGAAACTGCCGACAGCCGACAAGCCGTTGACCAACGATCCGATGGAGGCGACGTATATCGGCATCAATATGTGGGCTCAAGCGGTTGAGAAAGCCAAGAGCACGGACACTGATAAGGTGATTGCTGCTATGGGCGGCCAGACATTCCCGGCACCAGGCGGTTTCATGTCTACAATGGATGCCAAGAACCATCACTTGCATAAGCCGGTATTTATCGGCGAAATCAAGGCTGACGGCCAGTTTAAGGTGGTATGGAAGACACCTGGTCCTGTGAAAGCACAACCATGGAGCCCGTACATCGCCGGCAACGACAAGAAGCCAGATGAGCCGGAAACCAAGTAATCGTTAAGTAGTTCATTCGTGTTAAAGCGCCGCTATGGAGAATATCCATAGCGGCATTATGTACAGCACCATCTCAACTGGATTTCACATCGTTAACTGAAAACGTTTGATGCGAAAGTTTCATGGGATAAAAGCTTGATGAGAAAAACCATGCCTCAACGTAATGACTCTACGCGCCGCGCCTCAACCAATATTTGCGATAAGCATTCCATCTCTACAGCCACATTGCTGCTAGCCATGACATGCTGGATGGGCAGTGCATGGGCACTGACAGGCGAAGAAAAGGCCGGGCTTGCCATGGGCGAGAACGAACAGCGTATCGAGGTGTTGAATAAAGTGGTCGCCCAGGGCGACATTGCAGCCGTCCCATATCTGCAGCAATTGCTGGACGACGCCGTCAAGATCGACGGCAAAAACGTATTGATTGTACTGGACGATGGTTCTGCCACCGATGCAGTAACCGGAGAAACCGTTACACCCTCCGACGACATCGAAGATGTCGTGAACAACAACCGCATGGGCTCCGAGCTGGATGCCTCAATTGCCGCGCTCAACCTGCTTTCCAAAGACGAGAAAGTCCGCCTGGAATCCGCCAAGGCACTCCAGGGTACAGAGGCCAATGCCAGTCGCCTCGGCCTGATCCAGAAAGTAGAACAGACCGAAACAGACGGCAAGATCAAGGACACGCTGGCCATGGTGCGGGCGAGCATCGAGTTGACCAGCGAAGACAAAACCATGCGCCTGGCCGCTGCCGAAGCCCTCTCCGAAAGCGCGAATTCCGGCATCAAGCAGATGCTGTCCAGCAGGCTGGCGGATGACGGCGAAAGCGACCCGGAAGTCAAAGCCGCTATCCAGAAAGCACTTAAGAATATAGACCGCAACCTGGCTATGTACGAGCGTGTCGGCCAGGTGTTCACGGGTGTCAGCCTCGGCAGCATACTGCTGCTGGCGGCGCTGGGCCTGGCGGTGACCTATGGCCTGATGGGCGTGATCAATATGGCCCACGGCGAAGTCATGATGATCGGCGCCTACGTTACCTTCCTGGTACAGAATGTATTCATTCATTACTTCCCCAGTTATTTCCACTGGTATTTGCTGGCGGCGGTGCCGAGCGCCTTCCTGATCACGGCACTGGTCGGCATCGTGCTGGAGAAGACCGTGATCCGCTTCCTGTATGGCCGTCCGCTGGAAACCTTGCTGGCGACCTGGGGTGTCAGCC
>JAZKEL010000369.1:0-3522 GCA_040387075.1 Pseudomonadota bacterium | reverse complement strand
TGCCATACCAGGTAAACGCCACTTGGCTACGAGTCTCGTCCGTGTAGATCTCGATATCGTCATCGTTGATGCTATTGGCAGGCAACAACGCCACCACGCCGTTGGCGGTGAGCCACCTATTTTCTATTAGCTTCTTGAGCATGGCCTGCCCTTCTGCCAACAATTTGGTAGCGGCTTCGCCGACTACTTCGTCCTTGAGGATAGCCGGGTAGAAGCCAGCGAGATCCCAGGTCTGGAAGAACGGGCCCCAATCGATATACTGCACCAGGATATTCAGGTCGATATTCTTGAACACACGACGGCCGATGAACTTGGGTTTCACTGGGGCAAACTCGCCGGTGAACTGCAGTTTGGCCTTGTTGGCACGGGCATCGGCCAGGCTCAGCATAGGCGTGCCTTTCTTATTGGCATGCTGTGTGCGCGCACGGTCGTAATCGGCCGCGACCTCCTCGATATACGTATCGCGGCTTTCCGGCGTCAGCAGCGATTGCATCACCGACACCGAGCGCGAGGCGTCCGCCACGTAAATCACCGGCCCATCATAATGCGGGGCGATCTTGACCGCCGTATGCGCCCGTGAAGTAGTGGCACCACCGATCAGCAGCGGCATTTTCAGGCCGCGGAAATGCTCGTCGCGCTGCATCTCGCGCGCCACATGCGCCATTTCCTCCAGCGACGGCGTGATCAAGCCCGACAAGCCGATAATGTCAGCATTCTGCGCCTTGGCCATGGCCAGGATCTCGGCGGCAGGCACCATCACCCCCATATTCACCACTTCGAAGTTGTTGCACTGCAGCACCACGGATACGATGTTCTTGCCGATATCGTGCACGTCGCCTTTGACCGTGGCGATGACCACTTTGCCTTTGGGTTTGGCCACAATACCGGTGCGTTCCTGCTCCAGCAATTTTTCTTCCTCAATGAAGGGGATCAGGTGCGCCACCGCCTGCTTCATGACGCGGGCGGATTTCACCACCTGCGGCAGGAACATCTTGCCCTGGCCGAACAGGTCGCCTACCACGTTCATGCCGTCCATCAACGGGCCTTCGATCACATGGATAGGCCTGCCCCCGCTATTCAATATTTCCAGCCGCGCCTCTTCCGTGTCTTCCACGATGTACTCGGTGATGCCGTGCACCATGGCATGCGCCAGGCGTTTCTGCACCGGCACCGGATTATCGGGCGTGCCGCGCCATTCCTGGGTGGAGGCCTCTTTCTTGCCGCCGGCGGTCAGTGTGCCGGCGATCTCGATCATGCGTTCGGTGGCATCCGGCCGGCGGTTGAGCACCACGTCTTCCACACGCTCTTTCAACTCAGCGGGCAGGTCGTCGTACACGCCCATCATGCCCGCGTTGACGATGCCCATGGTCATGCCCGCCTGGATGGCGTGGTAGAGGAACACGGTATGGATGGCCTCACGCGCTGGGTCGTTGCCGCGGAAGCTGAAACTCACATTGGACACGCCGCCGGATATCTTGGCGTAAGGCAGGTTCTGCTTGATCCAGCGCGTGGCGTTGATGAAATCGACGGCATAATTGTTGTGCTCTTCGATGCCGGTAGCAATGGCGAAGATATTTGGATCGAAGATGATGTCTTCCGGCGGGAAGCCGATTTCGTCCACCAGCAGGTCGTAAGCGCGCTTGCAAATCTCAGTCTTGCGCTCGAAGGTATCCGCCTGGCCTTTCTCGTCGAAGGCCATGACGATGACGGCGGCACCATAACTGCGGCAAAGCTTGGCCTGGCGCAGGAACTCCGCCTCGCCCTCCTTCATGGAAATGGAATTGACCACCGCCTTGCCCTGTACGCACTTGAGTCCGGCTTCGATCACCGACCATTTGGAGGAATCGATCATTACCGGAACGCGTGCGATGTCAGGCTCGGAAGCGATCAGGTTGAGGAAATGCGTCATGGCATGCAAGGCATCGAGCATGCCTTCGTCCATGTTGATATCGATCACCTGTGCGCCGTTCTCCACCTGCTGGCGGGCAACCACCAGGGCCTCATCGTACTGGCCATTCAGGATCAATCGTGCAAAGGCCTTGGAGCCGGTGACATTGGTGCGTTCGCCGACGTTGACGAACAAGGAACTGTCGTCGATGGTAAACGGCTCAAGCCCGGCCAGCCGTGTGGCGCGTTCTATCTCCGGCACTTTGCGCGGGGCGATGGGCGTGACCTGCTCCGCAATCGCCTTGATGTGCGCGGGCGTCGTGCCGCAGCAGCCGCCGGCGATATTGACGAAACCGCTCCTGGCGAATTCCTGCAACAGCGACGAGGTATCCGCCGGCTCTTCGTCGAAGCCGGTGTCGGACATGGGGTTGGGCAAGCCGGCGTTGGGGTAGATGCAGACGAAGGTATCGGCGATCTGCGAAAGCTCCTCTGCATACGGCCGCATAAGTGCTGCACCTAAAGCGCAGTTGAGACCGATGGTAAGCGGTTTGGCATGACGCACGGAATTCCAGAACGCAGGCACGGTCTGGCCGGACAATATACGCCCGGAGGCATCGGTCACCGTGCCGGAAATCATGATAGGCAAGCGCCGACCGCTTTGCTCGAAAAACTGGTCGATGGCAAACAGCGCTGCCTTGCAGTTAAGGGTGTCGAAGATAGTCTCGACCATCAGGATGTCGGCGCCGCCTTCCACCAGGCCGCGCGTCTGCTCGAGATACGCCGCTACCAGCTGGTCGAAACTCACATTGCGCGCTGCAGGATCGTTGACATCCGGCGAGATAGAGGCAGTTTTCGGTGTCGGGCCCAGGGCGCCAGCCACAAAGCGCGGCTTGTCAGGACTGCTGTAATTATCACAGGCAGCACGTGCCAGCCTGGCCGCCTGCACATTCATCTCGTAGACCAGGTGCGCCATGTGGTAATCGTCCTGCGCAACCTGCGTGGCACCGAAGGTATTGGTCTCGATGATATCGGCCCCGGCCGCCAGGTATTGCTCATGGATCTCCTGGATGATGTGCGGCTGTGTCAGCGTTAGCAGCTCGTTATTGCCTTTGACGAACAACTCGCGCTCGCCTGCAGGCGCGGCGAAACCGGCGAATCGCTCGCCTCGGTAATCTTCCTCAGTCAGCTTGTACTGCTGGATCATGGTGCCCATCGCACCATCAAGTATCATGATACGGCGTGACAATATGTCGCGCAGAATGGCTTCGGTGGAATTTGGCGTGTCTGGTGATGGGTGCTGTGTCATGGTACGGATGTCCTGAAGCCTGTCCTTGTCCTGAAACTCACTGGAAGCATTTCCGCTAGCTGGAATCTTTCCAAAAAATCAGTTCAATTTCGATAACCTGCAATTATAGAACACCTTGCCTGCCCGGGCATCAAGTGCTTGAGCATTGCCGCATTCCATCCTGCAGAAATTAAAAACGGAATAGCTGTAAGAAAGTTAAAGCAGGACAGTGCCCAGTAAATTGCCTATCCAGTAGGTGAGCATGCCAGCCGCTCCGCCGATCAGCAGCATGCGCATGCCGCCACCCAGCGCATGGCGACCGGCGAACAAGGATAGCGCAGCGCCGATCA
>JAZKEL010000368.1:0-5661 GCA_040387075.1 Pseudomonadota bacterium | reverse complement strand
ACTGGGAATCGCAACGACTGGGCCGCACAGTCATCCTATCCGCCCGGCAGGAGGACAATGCCGGGCTGGAAGATTTCCTGATTAAGGAATTTTTCGGCGTGGCAGGGATTCCTGCCAGGTAATTCCTATGACTTACCAGTTGTGCTGAATTCAGCAATATGTTCAGCCAAAAAATTAGCCGATGCCTACTCAGATTGAACTTCCAAAGACTAGCACTCTCCAAGCTTGAGTGCTAAAATCATTTTCATGAGCGAGAATTCAACAATGGCGAATGCATTAACTTTACCTACCCTGTCTTCACTGGATAGTCTTGACCAGTACATGCGTACGATCAAGGCCTTTCCCGTGCTCAGTGCGGAAGAGGAACACAGCCTGGCTACACGCCTGAGGAAAGACAACGACCTTGAGGCGGCTAAAGGGCTGATCGTTTCACACCTGCGCCTGGTTGCCAGCATCGCGCGCGGCTATGCAGGGTATGGGTTGCCGCAAAACGACCTGATACAGGAAGGCAACATCGGCCTGATGAAGGCAGTAAAACGTTTTGACCCAGATCGCGGCGTCCGCTTGGTATCGTTCGCTATGCACTGGATCAAGGCAGAAATACATGAATACATCGTGCGCAACTGGCGCCTGGTAAAGATCGCCACGACCAAAGCCCAGCGCAAGCTGTTCTTCAACCTGCGCAGCATGAAGCAAGGCATCGGTAGCTTGCAGCCGGATGAAGTGGCGCATATTGCCCGCGAGCTTAAAGTGAAGCCGGAAGAAGTGCTGGAAATGGAATCGCGCATGGGCGGCCATGAGATTGCGCTGGAAGGCAATAGCGATGAAGATGGCGATGATGCATTCAGCCCGATTGCCTACCTGCAGGACCAGCATTCTGAACCGTCCAAGCAACTAGCCGACCTGGAAAGTGAACATCTGCAGACCGTTGGCCTGGCAAATGCGCTTGAAAGCCTGGATGAACGCAGCCGTCGCATCGTGCAGGCGCGCTGGTTACAGGATGGCAGCGGTTCTACCCTGCATGACCTGGCTGATGAGTTCGGCGTTTCAGCGGAGCGCATCCGCCAGATTGAACAAAAAGCCATGGAAAAAATGAAAGGCCTGTTGGCTGACGTGCGTTAAGCGGTATTGAGCGAGCATATGCTCCAGGCAATAAAAAAGGCTGCATTTGCAGCCTTTTTTATTGCCTGGAATCTCTTTCAGTCTTTCTTTTCGTAACGCGCTTCAGGTATGGCTATGAAAAGAAAATCACAGAAAGTGCACTCAACCATGACCAGGTAATGAGTAGCACCACGATGGTGAGTGGAGCATTTTCAAACGTAAAATAGGATTTCATTGTGCTGCGCCTTGATAAACAATTGCTTTAATAACAAATGCCCTAACGAATTATTCGTCAATTTTAGTCTGATTAGGTGTTTGTTTCAACTGGTTGAACGGAATCATGGGGTCGTCGTCGTCCATTAATATCCGCTGCGCTGGCCCTTCCATATCGTCGTACTGCCCGCTTTTGATTGCCCAGAAGATACCGGCCGCTGCCAACCCTACGAACACCACCGTCAGTGCGAGCTGGAAGAAGAGGCCGGTCAGGCTCATGCCGCTTGTTCTTGCACCTCTTCAACGTCGAGCGCAAGTGCGTTATACATGTGCTGCCGCAATATCTTAACGTCGTCCACCTGGCTCTGGATGCTTTTCTCTATGCTCTCCAGTTCGCTGATGCGGTCTTCCAGTGTGCCGGTCGCCTTGTAGATACGCTTGATGCTTTCAAGGCGCCTGCGCAACTGCAGCTGGTGCTCACGTACCTGCGATTCCATCGGCGCGATCACCGCTTTCAGCCAGGTTTCCACATCGCGGTTAGCCACTTCGAATACGTGGATGACGCGACTCGCCAGCGTCTCAAAAAACTTTGAGGTCAGTGTCATTTTTTCGTTGGTCAGCATATTAAGCGCGGTATTGAACTGCTCTTTGTAAGCCCGCTCCAGTTTTGCCAGCTCCTTCTGGTAACGCAGGGTGGAGAACACCGGCGGAGTGACTTCACGCAGGCCATGCTCGTCGGCAAATTTCTCGTACATCGCGTCCATCATCTGCTTGATCTCTTCGATCTGCTCATCCGCTTTCAGCAGGCTGCCCTTGAGATCGGCAAAGAAACTGTCCATCGCACCGCGTATGCTCTTGGTGAATTTTGCCGAAATCATTTTTTCACGGGTGCTGACCACTTCCGCTTTCAGCGACTCCATGCCCAACAAGGTGAATAGCTGGTTGGTCTGCTGTGAAAAAATACTGCGCAGTGCCTGGAAACGCTGCAGGCCCTTTTCGAAATTCTCCTTGTCGAGCTTCACCTTGTTCATCATGTGTTCGACAACGTCTTCATTCTTGCCGCGCAGGCCTTTTAATTCCTCGAGCTGCTCCGTTAACCCGCTGGCGCGTGCTTCCAGTATCAGCAAGGTATTGTTGATGAGGTCGGCGATTTCACCGTGGGTGTTGTCACGCACAATTTCTTTTTTGGAATTGACCAGCTCTTCGGAAAGCGCCTTCTCGAGTTCAGGCAAACGGCTTTTCACGAGCAATTCGGCGTCGTCATTCACTTTCGCCAGCAAGCCTTTTTGCGCCGAGATAGGGAATATCTGGCTGGCATCTAAGCCAAGCAAGGCAGCACTGCTGTTGACCTGCTTGACGATTTCCTTCTCGATCTGTGCGTCGTCTTTCAGTTCATCCCACAGTCCGTCGATTTTATTGAGGACAGCCAGGCGGCCTTTCTGTTTCCAACGTGCGCCGCTGATGTATTTACGCCAGACATCGCTCTCCGACTTGGTTACGCCGGTATCCGCACCCAAGATGAACAATACTGCATGCGCATTCGGCAGCATGTTGAGCGTCAATTCCGGCTCGGTACCGATCGCATTAAGACCTGGTGTATCAAGGATCACCAGGCCCTGCTCCAACAGCGGATGCGGGAAATTGATCACGGCATAGCGCCAACAGGGAACATCCACGGTGCCATCGGCATTGAGGGTCATGACATCGTCCGCACTGCTGGAGTCATACAGGCCGTAGCGTTCTGCGTCCTGCACCGAGACACGCTTGGTCTGGCTGACCTCATTAAAGGCCTGGACCATGCTTTCGCTGGAATCCACATCGAATTCGAATGTGCGCCACTCTTCCGGATAACGCTTGTATTCGGTGGTCGTGGCGTCGGAAGCGCGTGTTTCAATCGGGAGCAACTGCAGCGAGGATGGTTTGCTGGAGTCGTACATAAGTTCGGTCGGGCACATCGTGGTACGGCCAGCGCTGGATGGCAACAGGCGTTTACCGTAGTCGGCAAAGAAAATCGCGTTGATCAACTCAGACTTGCCTCTGGAGAACTCCGCGACAAAGGCCACATGGAGCTTATCTTCGTGCAGGCGTTCCAGCAAATGCTCGATGCGCTGGTCGATTTGCGCATCGTTAAGCTCCTGCTCGTTCAGCCAGCTATGGTAATCAGAAATGGTGTCGACCAGTGATTTGCGCCATTCGGTATATGCAGCAAACTGATGGGCTAGCTTATTTTCAGCCATGATGATGTCCAGACAGGATTTTTTATTAGATATGACTCTAGCATGCTTACATAAATACTCAAAACAATCAGGCCATTATGGTGGAACGTGGATGATAAATCTGACGTAATTTGTCATGCCCGATGCAAAACAAATCTTCCCAACAATCCTGCATGAAGAATCGGCTTTCAAAATCCCAAGAAAAACGCCGCATAAGGCTAATGCCCTTACCTATTCTGCTATCATCTTTCTTTTAAAAACATTGACGATCATGAGTGGCTTGACCCCTACTTCTCCGCGCCCCACCGATATCCGCCTGCACCAGGCATCGCGCCTGCTGGAGATATCGTTCGATGACGATACCAACTGCATGTTGTCCTGCGAGTTCCTGAGGGTGTATTCGCCTTCGGCGGAAGTGCGTGGGCATGGCGCCGGCCAGGAGGTATTGCAGATAGGTAAGGAAGACGTGAATATAGTGGGTATCGAACCTGTCGGCCATTACGCCGTCAAACTGAGCTTCTCGGATGGCCACGATACCGGCCTGTATTCATGGGATTACTTATACGACATCGCCAGGAATTACGAGACCTTGTGGATGCAATACATCAGCCGCCTGGAAATAGCCGGCATACAGCGTAAACAATCCAGCCAGCAATAATCCAGAGACACGAACAAGCTAAAACAAACAGTTAAGTCAAACAGTAAGGACGTTCAATGAGCGAAAACCAGCAGACGCATTTCGGCTTCAAAACCGTCGGCGAGAACGAGAAGGCAGGCAAGGTCGGCGAAGTGTTCCATTCCGTCGCACGTAAATACGACTTGATGAATGACGTCATGTCCGCCGGCTTGCACCGCACCTGGAAACGTTTTGCGGTCGAAGTCAGCGGCGTTAAAAAAGGCGACCGCGTACTCGATGTCGCCGGCGGCAGCGGCGATTTATCGCGTTTATTCGCTAAAAAGGCAGGCGCCACCGGCCAGGTCATATTGACGGACATCAATGCCTCCATGCTGGCTGTCGGCCGCGACCGCCTGATGGACGATGGCATTGCCGTCCCAGCATTGCAATGCGATGCGGAGAAACTGCCATTCCCGGACGAATATTTCGACTGCGTCATTGTCGCCTTCGGACTGCGCAACATGACCCACAAAGACAAAGCCCTGGCAGAGATGCAGCGGGTACTCAAACGAGGCGGCAGGCTCCTGGTACTGGAGTTTTCTCAGGTATGGAAACCGCTTGCCCCCCTCTACGATGCCTATTCATTCAAGCTATTGCCGTTGATGGGTAAGCTCTTCGCCAAGGATGCAGAGAGCTACCAGTATCTTGCAGAGTCGATCCGCATGCATCCCGACCAGGAAACATTGCGCCAGTTGATGGTGGATGCCGGCCTCGCAAAAGTGGATTACTACAACCTGGCTGCAGGCGTTGTCGCCTTGCACAAAGGCTGGAAAATCTAGGCGCTTATTGAAGATTCAATGCTGGATATCTTATGCTGAAACAGTTACTTACTCGTTTACTGAACCATATCATTACGCAGAACAGTTGGGCCAAAGCGCAACTCCAGCCGTATAGCGGAAAAAGCGTCCGCTTCAATGTGTTCCCCGTCAATGCGATGCTGACTGTGCTTGAAGATGGCGGCCTGGCGATGGCTGGCGAAGCGTTGACCCCCGATGCGAGCGTGAATATCACGCCGGGGGTGGCACTGCGATTAATTGCCGGCGACGAGGCTGCCAATACGCTCATCGAGATAGAAGGCGATACCGAGCTGGCCACTGCGATGGCAAAAGTGCTGCATGAGATGTCGTGGGATTTTGAAGAAGACCTCAGCCGTGTGATAGGCGATGTGGCCGCGCACCAGGCGGCAAAATTCGGCACCAAAGCCGGGGCAGGCATAAAACGCCAGACCATCAACCTGGCAGAAATGGTGACAGAGTACTGGCAGGAAGAAATGCCGCTGCTCGCTAAGAAACGCCACGTGGAGAATTTCATCCAGGAAGTGGACACCTTACGCGAAGACACTGAACGCCTGCAGAAGCGCTTTGAAAAGCTGAAGGCTGCATTGGACGCGAAAGCATCGGCCGCTACCCCAGCAAATATACCGTCCGAATCCTGAAACTAAATAAAATTAAGCAA
>JAZKEL010000367.1:0-5698 GCA_040387075.1 Pseudomonadota bacterium | reverse complement strand
TGTCGCTGAAGGCATTGATGATGGCATACACGGTCGCCGCCATGGCGATGACAATGGCCAACGGCAGCAGTAGCCGTTTAGCGAATTTACCTTTAATCAACGTGCTTATCCTTATTTAACAGGCTTTCTTCGATGCCGCGCTGTAAGACCTTGCCCTTAAGCCGGACGATGGAAAATGCATCGATGGCGATCACGATGATGGCCAGCAGGAACGAGAACAGCACTGCGTTATCCATAGTGAATACTCATCAAATCAGCCCCAGCCGGTTTTCGCGGTAGATCAGCATCCAGCGCGCGCGCGCCAGCACCAGCGAGGCACAGCCGGCCCATACTGCCAGTGTGCAAAACAGCAATGTCAGCTTCATTTCCATCGCCATCCGCGATTCACCGGCCATGCCCAGCGATGCGCCCTGATGCAGGGTGTTCCAGTAGATCACCGAAAAATAAATCAAGGGGATATTCACCAATCCCACCACGATGAACAGGGCAAGTGCGCGATCCGTCTTGCTTTCGTCTTCCACCAGGGAGGCAATCGCAATCAAACCTATATAGAGGAATAGCAGGATCAGTTCCGAAGTCAGCCTGGCATCCCACACCCAGTAGGTGCCCCACGTCGGCTTGCCCCAAAGTGAGCCGGTCACCAGCGCGATCAGTGTCATCCAGGCGCCGGTCGGCAGGATGGCACGCATCATCACCGCAGACACCTTGGTGCGGTATACCCAATGTACGGTGGCGTAGAAGCTGGCCAGTACATATAGGAACATGGACATCCACGCTGCAGGTACATGGATGTAAAGAATACGGTAGACATCGCCCTGCTGCGCATCCACCGGGGCAAACACCAGTGCATAGCCGAACGCCAGCACCGCAGTGATCAATGCGGCCATCGCCAGCCACACGCTGGCAGACGCACTCACCCGCAGGAATACAGGCGGGGAACTCAAGCGGCGGATAGGCAGTAGCAGGTTCATATATACACTAACTATAGTTTCTAAATTACTCGACTGCCAATGCCAGCACTTTTGCCGTCACCAGCGGAACGGTGAGCATGGTAAGGCAAGCAAGGCTGATTAGCACTACCAGCGGCGAAGAAAAACCAAAAGTGGCAGTAACGGCAACGTCATTCACTGCCGATGTCCCGAAAATAAGCAAGGGCACGAACACCGGGAATGCCAGCAGGCACATCACTACCTGGGCATTACGCGCCATCAATCCCAGTGCTGCAAACAAGCCTGTGAATGCCACCAGGCTCACCAGCCCGAACAAGAGCGAAAGCGTTAAATTGTTCATCATGGCAAGCGGCAGATGATACAGCAAACCCAACGGGTAACTCACCAATGCCACAGGTACCGCGATCGCCAGGAAACTGGCAGCGAATTTGCCTGCACTCACGGCAGCAAACGAGTTGCCTGCAGTGCGTATCTGGACCAGCACGCCATGTTCGCTGTCTTGCTCGAATAGCCGGCTGGCAGCCATGAGCATGGCGAGCATGGCGCTCATCCAGAACACGCCGGGGGCCATGCGCTGCAAAATCTCCGGCCCGGTGCCGATGGCGAGCGGGAACATGCTGACGATCATCAGGTGGAACGTGGCGGGCCAGGCTATATCCGCCGGCCTGGCGGCCAGCAACTTGAATTCACGCCGCATGCTCCACAGCAGGGCCTGGAAGGCAGTGATGGACTTGCCTGGCTTGAAAGCGATAGTCGCAGGGTCTAAATCCGTACCAGGGGTAATCGCGGAAAGCTGGAATGCAGCGAGGCCATCGTTTATCGACAGTTGCCCTCCACAGAATGCCGTCAATGCAGGGATCGCCTCGCTTAGCCCGAGGTGCGTAGCCACTATCGCCATGCCGCCTGCCTGCAGGTGCGCGATAAGCAGTCCAGCGAATAGCCGCTTAGCCTCGTTATCGAGCGCATTCAAGGGCTCGTCGATCAGCCACAGATGGCGCTGGCTGGACGTCATGACAAGCAGCAACAATCGCCGGTGCTGCCCATGCGAAAGCTCACGAACCTGCAGGTTCGCCTGCCTGCGCAAACCCGCGTTTGCCAGTAACGTATCAAGGATATCCGGTGACTGCGTTACGCCAACCAGTTGCAGGCTAAGCGCCAACTGGTCCCTGACGTTTAATTCCGGGCGGAAACCGGATTGGTGGGCAAAATAGAATACCGATGCAGGAGTGACTGGAAATGAATGGCTTTGCAGTGACTCATCCAGGCCGGCGAGTATTTTCAGCAAGGTGGTCTTGCCGCTACCGTTTGCACCGCGCAACTCGATGTAACGCCCCGGCAAAAGCTGGAAATGGATATCCCGGACCAGGGGGCGCCCGCCCTTAATTAGATCGATGGGCCCTAGCTGAACAGGACCTAAGCCCACCACATCAACTGGCTTAGTCAAGGCGGCTCGACAGCATGAGCGTCATTTCACTGTGGACCGGATGACCAGTTGCAAGCCTTGTGAACCGACTTTGACGCCGGGGATCATCACGCTCAAGTCGCCGGGTTGCTTGATGGCATTGCCCGACATGGAAAGCCGTGCCTCCAGGTTGACCTGCTGCGTGCTCGATATCTTGAACGCCGGGCTCATTGCCAGGCTGTCATCCAGCGTGAACGGTATCTTATGCCCGGCCAGCAAGGCATCCGGCGACGTGCGCATCACCGCCAGCGGCATCGGCGGGCCGGATTCCATTTTGGCGAACACATACAGCACTGCGCTGGCAGGTACGGATTGCTTGCTGATGTATGCCAGCAGGGATTTATCCAGTGCCACCTCGCCGCTGATGCTGGCACCCGCTACGGCGCCACCACTGTCGCGTTTACCTGCAGTATTTTCAGCAGGTGCCGCTTTAGCCGGGGGCGCTGGCATGGCACCGATCTCGGCCAGGATTTCATCGATCCTCGCCAAGTCGGGCGCATCCGCCGGGAATGTCGCGCGCAGGCGCTGCCAGAAAACAGCAGCGGTCTTATTGTCATGATTCTGCATGGCGGCCGTCGCTGCCAGTGCCAGCCCTTTGCGGTGGTTAGGATCGGTTTTCAGCACCTGCTCGACCAGGGCTGCCGGTTCGCCGGCCATCGTCTTGTTATTCAACATGGCTTTGGTATCGGCCAGGTCGGCCATTAGATCCGGGTGGCCTGGGGACAGGCGCAATGCCTGCTGCAAGGCCTCAGCCTCGCCCTTGAAATCGCGCTGGACACCTTTGGTACGAGCAAGCAGCACCCATCCATCGATATCGTCCGGGTTCTGTTTTAACTTTGCCTCAAGTCGGGCGGCACGCTCTTCCAGCGTTTCATCATCGCCGGGATGCTTTGCGCCATCCATGGGGGGCGGCTCTGCTGTCACCGCCATGGGATTGCCCGAGGCCGCATTCGGCATTTCCAGCGCCAATGGCGCCAGGCTGCCGACACTCATATACGTCGTCAGCGTAAGCAATACCACACCGCCGGAAAGATACGGTAACCAACGCCTCGGCATGTCGGGTGAAACGGCATTGCTTGAAGCCGTATTTCCCTTGCCCGATTTGCCTGCCGGCGCTTCATTGACGGCCAGTATGCGGTCAGCGGTCACTGCCCATTCCGCACGCAAGGTTTCCTTGGTCGATTCACTCAGCAGCGGATCGCGCTCGATTTCATCGCGCTTGCCCAGCAACGCTTCCCACTCGGCGCTGGAGGCCGGTTCCAGCCTGTTCGTGCTTGAAGATTTTGGAGACCAGATACGAAAAACGAGGAAAACAAATAGCGCCAGAAAAATGCAGGTGGCTAGGAGGAAAATAGTCATGAAAAGTTCAATAATTTAAGTTCGAATCAATATAGCTTTATGTATAATAAATGTCATTACTTGAATTGTGCTTTTTCAAACTAAAACGAAAATAAACGAAACAAGAATAATTATTCCCGCCAAGAATATATTCAAGTAATGACTTCCTCAATGCGACCTGTATCCGGTTAATTAATATGTACCAAGAAAACGTATTAACCTATAACAACTTAAAATACTTGAAATGGTCGCTGATACTCATCCTGCTATGTGTCGGCTTTTACCTGTTCGATAGCCCGCCTATCCGCCAGGGCGGCGGCACATGGCTCGGTTATACACTGGGCACGATCGGTGCGGTACTTATCGTATGGCTGATGATTTTCGGCCTGCGCAAACGTGCGTATAAATCCAATATGGGCACGGTGCGCGGATGGCTTTCCGCCCACGTCTACCTAGGCCTTTCACTGATCGTGGTAGCGACGCTCCACGCTGCCTTCCATTTCGGCTGGAACATCCATACCGTGGCTTACATCCTAACGCTTACCGTCGTGTTCAGCGGGGTGTGGGGCGTGATCATTTACCTACGCAATCCAAGCCTGATGAGCAACCTGCTGAACGGCCGGACACTGGCGCAATGCGGCGAAATCCTGGTGGAGATCGATGCGGAAAGTAAAAAGATAGCGGAGAGCCTTAGCCCCGCCATCCAGAAGTTAATCAATAACTCCGCCAATGCGAAGATCTTCGAATACCGCTGGCAACGCTATTTCGGCAAACACAGGCGCTGCAAGACCAATAAAGCCGTCATGCTGCTGACCAGTCATTACTCCCAGGAAAAAGTACAGGAAATCTTCAGCGACACGGTGGTGATCAATGCGGCCGACCTGCATGCCCAGATAACCGCGCCGAAACTGCAGGGGGAACTGTATACCCTGCAGATCCGCAGGCAGATCCAGTTGAAACAGATACGGGATTTCCTCCGCCTGAAAGGCTGGACGGAAATCTGGCTGATGTTTCATGTACCCCTCTCATTCGCACTACTGGCAGCGCTTACCGCCCATATCATTTCCGTGTTTTTTTACTGGTAGGCGCTACTAGCACATGGCTGAAAAAAAAGAGATCAACCCGGTCATCCGGAATATCCTGAAAGAACAGGCGCCACGTAAAGGCCGCAGGATTTTATCGTGGTTGCTGTTCCTGGCACTGCTGGCAAGCTGCCTGCTGATTCCGCTGGCTGCCAGCATGTCGCCGCAGCAGATCGATGCCATGCGCACCCAGCACCCTACCATCGCAAAAGCCAGCGACACCCTGATCCATAAGCTCATCCAGTACCGCATCGTGCCGCCGCAACCCGTGCCGGTAGCCGACAGCGAAATCAACAAAAAACTCATCCCGGTGACTGCAGACACCCAGAATTTCCGCCATAGCCGCAGTGACCAGCCAGCCTTTTTAAGCCTCGACAAGGTATGGACGCCTGGCCACCAGATCGATAATGCGCACAAACCCTGGGCCAACGATTGCAAGGCATGCCACAGCATGCCGTTCGTACAGGTACAGGACAAAGACTGCCTGGCCTGCCATAAGAATGTGGGCGACCACGTGGACAGGAAGCTGGTGACCATGAGCCCACAAGCTAACCATGTGATTGCAGACCAGAAGTGCGCAAGCTGCCACCGCGACCACAACGGCGAAGACAGCCTGAAACGCCAGAACAAGAGTTTCATGGCAGAGAATTGTGCCTCCTGCCATGGCGATATCAAAAAATCCTTCGCCAAGACAAAAACCGCCAATGTCAGCGACTTCGACACCAAGCACCCGGAATTCAGATACCAGCTTGCACTCAGCAGCAAGCCCGGCGATCTCGCGCGCACCCGCCTGGTGAAGGGCGAAATGCTCAAGGAAAACACCGCATTGAAATTCCCGCACGATGTGCACTTGAAAGCCGATGGCG
>JAZKEL010000366.1:1386-7462 GCA_040387075.1 Pseudomonadota bacterium | reverse complement strand
CTTTAGTACACTGTCATACTTATCTTGTGAAAACTGACCGTTTTCCTGAAATTCAGGAAGACTCCAGACATATTTTGAAAGCTGTTCATCGCTGATCTGGAACTTGGCGCTCTTAACTTCCGAGTTAACCAGCCTTGTTGCAACCAAGCGATCGAGCACAGAGGCCTTTACTTCGGGATTCTCCAGCATGGAAAGATCCTTCTGGCCATCCGCTTGCAAGCGATTACGAAGGTTTTGCATGGCATTGCTGTATTCCTGCACAGAGATTGACTGACCGTCCACCTTCGCAATCGGCGCACTTGATCCGGCATCCCTGAAATACGAGTCGATCCCAAACAAAGCAAAGGGGATAGTAATCAGGGCAAGGATTAATTTTGCAATCCAGCCTTTTGAACGTTCACGAATTAAATCCAACATAAGATACGCTTTCTTGTTGCGGTAACAGTAAGGACTGCGCCCCGTCAATCGATGGGGCCAGGAATAAACAGCCCGTAAATATACCACACTCCCACCTGCCTATGGCAGGCTATGCAGCACATGGACATACGCGTTAGTTAGTAAATTGAAGACTGGGTTGGATAGTGGTAATGAGATTTAGAGTAACCACTGGAATAGGGAAACAGAAATGAAAAATCCCGTTTACCGAACCTGAATTTCAGGCCGATAAACGGGATTCTTTTGTCTTTGGCGGAGTGGACGGGACTCGAACCCGCGACCCCCGGCGTGACAGGCCGGTATTCTAACCAACTGAACTACCACTCCAAAAACTTTACCAGTTAGTTATCTAGTAAAACTAGCTTTTATAAACCGGGCTTGAATGATGACTGGTGGGTGCTGACGGGGTCGAACCGCCGACATTCGCCTTGTAAGGGCGACGCTCTACCAACTGAGCTAAGCACCCCGTATATCATCGAACTATCAAGCCTTGCCTAATCAAACAAGAACGCTAGTTTACAGCATCTTTCAATGCTTTGCCAGCCCTAAACTTAGGAGAATTTGCAGCCTTGATCTTAATAGTGGCGCCAGTGCGAGGATTGCGGCCGTTACGCGCGGCACGCTTGCCTACATAAAAAGTCCCAAAGCCGATCAGGGTAACGAGATCGCCCTTTTTCAGCGCTTTAGTTACAGCGGCAGTAGTTGCATCTAAAGAACGACCCGCAGCTGCTTTTGAGATTCCGGCGGCTTTTGCGATTTGATCTATCAGTTCAGATTTGTTCACGTGTATCCCCTTTCGATATTATTTATATAGACAGGTTCCAACCCTGTGCTAGCTTTATATCAAGCGGTAAAAGCACATGTCAAGCCTTTCAGTCAAATAAACGGCTAATGCTTGGTAATAGAAGCAGCATCCGGTTCTTTTGCATCTTTTGCCACTTCAGGCACTGGAATTTCAGGTTCCACAGCCTTCGGCATGCGCTCAAGTGCCAACTCCAGCACTTCATCTATCCATTTGACCGGGTGTATCTCCAGGCCATCCTTGATATTTTCAGGGATATCGACTAGATCCTTTACATTTTGCTCAGGAATTAATACCGTCTTGATACCACCGCGGTGTGCTGCCAGCAATTTCTCCTTAAGGCCGCCGATTGGCAGGACTTCACCACGCAGCGTAATCTCGCCAGTCATGGCAACATCCGCTCGCACCGGGATGTTCGTCAGCACCGACACGATCGCAGTGCATAAGCCTATGCCGGCACTCGGGCCATCCTTAGGTGTAGCACCTTCCGGCAAGTGGATGTGGATATCGCTTTTCTCGTAAAAATCCTCTGCCACTCCAAGTCGCTTGGCACGACTGCGGACTACGCTCATTGCCGCCTGTATCGATTCCTGCATCACTTCGCCCAGCTTACCGGTGGTGATCGCCTTGCCTTTACCCGGCAATAGCACGGATTCGATAGTGAGCAACTCGCCGCCCACTTCCGTCCAGGCCAGGCCTGTCACTTGCCCCACCTGGTTAGCCTTGGCGGCAACACCATAGTCATAACGCTGTACGCCTAGGTATTTATCCAGATTCTTGGGGGCCACGGCAATTTTGACTACAGCCTTGGCTGAAGTTTTTGCAGGTTTTGAGGTCAGCAACTCCTTCACCACTTTACGGCATATCTTGGAAATTTCGCGATCCAGGCTACGTACACCGGCTTCCCTGGTGTAATAGCGCACGATATCCCTGACTGCTTCTTCGGACACATCGATCTCTGCAGGCTTCAATCCATGCGTTTTCAATTGCTTAGGCAATAGATACCGCATCGCGATGTTCACTTTTTCAGCCTCGGTATAGCCTGCCAGGCGTATCACTTCCATACGGTCGAGCAATGGCGCAGGAATATTAAGCGAGTTGGCAGTAGCGACGAACATGACGTCCGACAAGTCATATTCGACTTCAACATAGTGATCGACAAAGGTATGGTTCTGCTCGGGATCCAGCACTTCCAGCAATGCCGAAGAGGGATCGCCGCGGAAATCCTGGCCCATCTTATCCACTTCATCCAACAGGAACAGTGGATTTTTCACTCCCACCTTGGTCATGCTTTGCAGTACTTTCCCGGGCATGGATCCGATATAGGTGCGACGATGACCACGAATCTCGGATTCGTCACGAACGCCGCCCAGGGCCATACGCACGAATTTGCGGTTGACCGCTTTGGCAATGCTTTGACCAAGCGAAGTTTTACCCACGCCAGGAGGGCCGACCAGGCAAAGGATAGGTGCCTTCAACTTGCCTACACGCTGCTGCACGGCAAGATACTCGACGATGCGCTCTTTCACTTTTTCCAGGCCGTAGTGATCCTGGTCCAGAACGCCTTCGGCAACGACCAGATCTTTGCTTATCTTGGTCTTTTTCTTCCAGGGCAGATTGACCAGCGTTTCAATGTAGTTACGCACGACGGTAGACTCAGCCGACATGGGCGACATCATCTTGAGTTTCTTCATTTCGGCATTGGCTTTTTTCAATGCTTCCTTAGGCAAGCCAGCCGCCTTGATCTTGTTTTCCAGCTCTTCTATGTCGGCATTTTCATCCTGCTCGCCAAGCTCTTTCTGGATAGCCTTTACCTGTTCATTGAGGTAATACTCGCGCTGGCTCTTCTCCATCTGGCGTTTTACACGGCCACGGATGCGCTTCTCCACCTGCAGAATATCGATTTCAGCCTCAAGCAGGCTCAACAAATGTTCCAACCGCTCGGACACGCTGAACATTTCCAAAATACTTTGTTTTTCATCCAGTTTAAGGGTCAGGTGCGCAGTAATGGTGTCAGCCAAACGGCCTGCATCGTCGATAGTCGCCAATGAGGTGAGGATTTCAGGCGGGATTTTCTTATTGAGCTTGACGTACTGATCAAACTGCGTGAAGACAGTACGCATCAACGCTTGCGTTTCGCTGTCTTCATCGGGCGTATTTTCGATTTTTTCGGCACGTGCAGCGAAGCACTCTTCGGTTTCGACGAACTCGATCACCTTGGCGCGATGCACGCCTTCCACCAGCACCTTCACGGTACCGTCAGGCAATTTGAGCATCTGCAGCACGGTGGCGATAGTACCGACCTCATACAGGTCGTCGGCGTCCGGCTCGTCTTTATTTGGGGATTTCTGGGCGACCAGCAGTATCTGCTTGTTGTGCTCGGAGGCTAGCTCCAGGGCTCTGACAGACTTGGCACGACCGACAAACAGGGGGATTACGAGATGGGGATACACCACCACATCGCGTAAAGGTAATAAGGGTAATAAACCGGATTCAGGGGAAAAAGCCGGTAAAGTCTGCTCTGTCATGAAAGAACCTTCAGTGTTATCGCACACAGCAACATACTGTGTGCGTATGTTTCAATTGGGGACGAACACTGGCGCTTCAAGAGCTAGCGCAAAAAAAGCACCAGCGCAAACTATACATACGGTTCAACACAAACAACTATAGCGAAACTTAAAATAAGCGGGCATGACGCCCGCCATTATTTAGCTGGCTGACTCTACCAGCCGTGGAGGCTCTTCAGAGTAAATCAGGATAGGTGGGTTAGTGCCATTGATCACGCCTTCATCCACCACCACCTTGCTCAGGTTGGGCATGGAAGGCAAGTCGAACATGATCTCCAGCAAAGAGTGCTCGATGATGGAACGCAACCCGCGCGCGCCTGTTTTACGTTCAAGCGCCTTCTTGGAAATGACGCGTAGAGCGGATTCGCGGAACTCGAGATCCACACCCTCCATCTTGAACAGCTTGGCGAATTGCTTGGTCAGCGCATTCTTAGGCTCGACCAGGATGGTCATCAGGGCTTCTTCGTCCAGCGATTCAAGTGTGGCAATGGCCGGGAGACGCCCAACGAACTCTGGGATCAGGCCGAATTTGATCAAGTCTTCAGGTTCGACACCGCGTAGCACTTCGCCGATCGCACGCGCGTCTTCCTTACTCTTCACTTCGGCGCCGAAGCCCATGCCGCCCTTTTCAGAACGGCGGCGGATGACCTTATCCAGGCCATCGAATGCACCACCGCAAATGAACAGGATGTTGGTGGTATCCAATTGCACGAATTCCTGGTTAGGGTGCTTGCGGCCGCCCTGCGGAGGAACGGAAGCAATCGTACCCTCGATGAGCTTAAGCAATGCCTGTTGCACTCCCTCGCCTGAAACATCGCGGGTAATGGAAGGATTGTCTGACTTGCGGGAAATCTTGTCGATCTCATCAATATAGACGATACCGCGCTGGGCTTTTTCAACGTCGTAATCGCATTTCTGCAAGAGTTTCTGCATGATGTTTTCGACATCTTCACCTACATAGCCGGCTTCAGTCAGTGTAGTGGCATCCGCCATGACGAACGGTACATCCAGCAGGCGCGCCAGGGTCTGGGCCAGCAATGTCTTGCCTGAACCTGTGGGACCGATCACCAGGATATTACTCTTGGCAATCTCGACGTCGTCCTTATCGGACGGCACAGCCTGGTCAAGACGTTTGTAATGATTGTATACAGCGACAGACAAGCTCTTCTTCGCCTGGGTCTGGCCGATCACATACTGGTCGAGGATAGCGCAGATTTCTTTAGGTGTCGGCAGGCTGCCATCGCGTGCCTTGATGGCGCCGTCGCCCTGTACTTCCTCGCGGATGATATCGTTGCAAAGGTCAACGCACTCATCGCAAATGAATACCGAAGGTCCTGCTATCAGCTTACGTACTTCGTGCTGACTTTTACCGCAAAACGAGCAATACAGTAATTTTTCGCCTTCGGCTTTGGTCGTCATTGAATCGTTCCTAATCTAAAACTAACAATGCCATATTAGGCGGCATCTGCACGGTTGGCAATAACCTTGTCTATCATCCCGTAAGCAACAGATTGCTCCGCGCTCATGAAGTTATCGCGTTCTGTATCGCGGTCGATCTCTTCCGCAGTCTTGCCGGTATGGCTGGCCAAAATGTCGTTAAGACGGCCACGCAGATACATGATTTCCTTGGCATGTATCTCGATATCGCTGGACTGACCCTGGAAACCACCGGACGGCTGGTGGATCATGACGCGTGAATTCGGCAGGCAGAAGCGTTTTTCCTTGGCGCCGGAAGCAAGCAGGAAAGCGCCCATGCTGGCGGCCTGGCCGATACATAATGTGCTGACATCAGGCTTGATGAACTGCATGGTGTCATAAATAGACATCCCTGCTGTCACCGAACCGCCTGGCGAGTTGATATACAGGGAAATATCCTTATCCGGATTTTCCGCTTCCAGGAATAGCAACTGGGCAACGATCAGGTTAGCCGACATATCATTCACAGGGCCAACCAGGAAGATCACGCGCTCTTTGAGCAAGCGCGAATAAATATCATAAGAACGTTCACCACGGCCACTTTGCTCCACTACCATAGGGATCAACCCAAGCCCTTGCGGCTCGCTATAGTTTTGCAGCCCAGATTGATTTTGAAAGCTATGGCGGTTTTGCATATTCATTTAGGCATTTCCCATTAAGTCATCAAATTTTACGTTTACATCGGTCACTTTAGCCTGGCCCAGTACCCAGCTGACCACGTTCTCTTCAGTCGCCAGCGCGGCTGGCTCATCCAGGCGTTTTACGTCTTCATAATACCAGCGCACCACTTCGGTAG
>JAZKEL010000366.1:0-1286 GCA_040387075.1 Pseudomonadota bacterium | reverse complement strand
GCTGGCTCATCCAGGCGTTTTACGTCTTCATAATACCAGCGCACCACTTCGGTAGGACGCTCAAAACTTTGCGCGAACTGGTCTACCATTGCACGCACCTGCTCGGCATTCGCCTGCAGGGAATTCTTGTTCACCAGGTCGCCCAGGATCAGCCTTAAGCTGGCACTGCGCTTAGCCTGTTCTTCGAACATGCCAGGCTCCAGTTGCACATTACTCAGATCGACACCGCGCTGCTGCAGGTTTTGCTGTGTCATTTGCATAATGCGGTTGATTTCCACGCCCACCAGGGTCTTAGGTAATTCCACATTGGCCGATTCAACCAGGGCATGAAACACTTGGTCTTTCACCTTCGCACGGACACGCTTGGAGACTTCCTGGTTCAGGCTCTCCTTAATCTCGCCGCGCATTTTTTCCACATCGCCATCTTCAACGCCCAATGTCTTCGCAAATTCCGCGTCGACCTCTGGTAATTTTGGCTGGGATACCGTGTTGACGGTCACTTGATAAGAGACCGTTTTCCCGGCCAATTGTTCAGGCTTGTGATCCGCAGGATAGCTAATCTCGAATGTTTTTTCAGCGCCGGCTTTATTGCCAACCAGGTTATCGTCGAACTCTTCGACACGCCCGCCTTCGCCGATGACCAGGTCTATGCCCTGGTCGCCAGTGCTTTCAACCTCTTCACCCTCTATGGAGGCACGCAAGGCAATATTCAACTGGTCGCCTTTTTTAGCGGCGCGCTTCACCGGCTCGAACGTAGCACGTTGCTTGATCAGCACGTCGATTGTCTTCTTGACGTCCGCCTCGCCGACTTCCAGCACAGGCCGCTCAATCGTCACCTTGCTTAGGTCACCCACCGTGATTTCCGGGAATATCTCAAAGGTAGCGACGTATTCAAACTCGCCTGCCGCTTCGACAAACGGCTTGTGTTCGATATCGGGGAAACCGGCAACACGCAGCTTGTTTTCCTGCACTGCTTCAGAGAACGAACGCTCAACCGCATTGGATAGCACTTCGTCGCGCACTTGCGCGCCGTATTGCTGCTGAACCAGCTTCAACGGCACTTTGCCTGGACGGAAACCGGCCACTTTGGCAGTCCTGGAAAGGCGGCTGATGCGCTGGTTAATTTCTTCTTCAAGGGGTTGCATCGGCACGGTCACCGTCATGCGGCGCTCAAGGTTGCTGATGGTTTCAACAGTAGCTGACATGCTGTATTCCTTAAACTTGATTCGATAGGTTGGTGCGAAAGGAGAGACTCGAACTCTCACGCCTTGCGGCGCTGGAACCTA
>JAZKEL010000365.1:0-3932 GCA_040387075.1 Pseudomonadota bacterium | reverse complement strand
CGCATGGATGCCGGCGACATACACACGCTGGCCGGCTTCATCCAGCGCAGGCGGCGACCAGTTGGAGCCACCCAGTATGCCGGGATACAAGGTGACGCCTTCAAATGTGGCTTTTGCGAAGAGGTTGGATTGCGGTACGAAGGCGTCCGACTTCAGCAGCAGCTTGCCGGTTTTACGGTCATTGACGTAGAACCAGCCGGTTTTGCTGGCCTGGCCGACTGCGGCAACCAGTTTGCCGTTTTGCTTCAGGTTGAACAGCACGGGCGGACTGGCCAGGTCATAGCCCCACACGTCGTGCGGCACCTGCTGGTAATACCAGCGCAGCTTGCCGGTTTCGACATCCAGGGCCACCAGCGATACCGTATACAGGTTGTCCCCGGGACGCGAAACGTCATTCATCTGCGGCGAAGGATTGCCGGTGCCGAAATACAGCAAGCCAAGTTCGGGGTCAATGGCGGGCGTCGTCCATGCAGAGCCGCCGCCGAATCGGGCAGCATCCGGGAAATTGCGCATGGCAGCCTTTTCGGCCGCGACATCACGGTTAAGTGAAACGCCATCGGCCGTAGTGGCGTGGAACTCGCCTTCCCAGCCTTGAGCCGGGATGGTGTCGAATTGCCACACGCGCTTGCCGGTCTGCACGTCGAATGCCGCCAGGAAGCCCGGCCGGCCGTAGCGCCCTGTCACGCCGATGACGGCGCCCAGCGGCGCATCCTCGCGCGGAGTGTCGATATGCAGGCCATAGCCGACGCCGGTGATGCCGACGATCACTTTACCCTTGTAGACGACAGGCGCCATGGCGATACCTATGCCGGTGCCGCCGCTGATTTTGGCGGTGCTGTTGGGATCATTGCTGTTCAGGGATTCCTGGCCTTCCGTGGTGACTGCGGCTTCTACCGCATCGATGTCCCAGGCGATTTTTCCGGTCGCTGCATCCAGCGCGATGAGCCGGGCATCGACGGTGCCGATGAACACCTTGCCATAACCGACAGCCACACCCCTGTTGGCCGGGCCGCAGCACATCTTCCATTCCGGACGGCGCTTGTGCTCATAGCGCCACAACTCCGTGCCGGTGCGGGCATCCAGCGCAACCACGCCGTTGAACGGCAAGGAGACGTACATCACGCCCTCCACCACCAGAGGGGTGGTCTGGAAACTGGCCTTCACCCCGCTTTTATATTGCCAGGCGACAGCCAGTTTTTTCACATTGCTGGCGTTGATCTGTGTGGCCGGCGAGAATCGCTGGTTGAAATAGTTACGGCCGAAACTAGGCCATTCATCCATGGATGCGCTATTGATTTTGGTAGAACTGCTATCCAGCGCATTGACATGCCGGGAGGTGGTATCCAGGCTGCTACAGCTGGCGAGGAAGAGGCAGGTTGAGGCGATTGCAATCAGCCAGGATTGTTTGCTGGAGTTGACCATAGCGTTCCCTAATCTATCGATGCGATACAGCGCAGTATACAGGTAGGTATAGACATAGCAATCCAGGGCAGGAATATTTAACTTCATTTAATGAACTTGTATAGGCATATAGATTCTCATACGTACAGTGAATAAATATTGAATACAATCGTAACATTTAAATTATATTTAAATCAATTAGTTAAAAATATGTTCAACGCTGAACAGGAAATGAATAAGTATTGATATATGATCGCATTTGCTCGAATACAGCCATCTAACACTTAATAAATGGATACCTCTATCAACATCCAGAATGACGCATTCCCTATCCGCACGGTGTCGGCCCTCACAGGCATCAATGCGGTGACCCTGCGCACTTGGGAGCGCCGTTACCACCTGATCGAGCCCATACGCACGCCTAAAGGCCATCGCCTGTATACGAAGGAACAGATTGCCATGCTGCATCGCGTGGTGACCTTGCTGGAAGGCGGCATGGCCATCAGCCAGATCAATTTTTCACATCTTGAAGGCAACAGCAATGCGTTAAACCAGGAGCAGGAATTCTGGTCACGGCTGATCTCCCGCATGGTGTCTGCTGTCAGCCAGTTCAACGAGGCAGTACTGGAAGCCACTTATAACGAAGCGCTTTCGCTTTACCCCATCGAGGTCGTGACCGGCAAACTGCTGATGCCCATGCTGAAGATACTGGGCGAGCGCTGGGAAAGTGGCGCCGGCAGCATTGCAGAAGAACACTTTTTCGGCGTGTACCTGCGCAACAAACTGGGAGCGCGTTTTCACCACCGTAAGCGGCTGGATCATGGCCCTACCCTCATCACCGCATGCCTGCCGGGCGAATACCATGAGGCCGGGATACTCCTGTTTTCACTCAGCGCCTACGACCATGGATACCGCTGCATCCTGCTCGGCGCCGATATGCCGCTGGAGGAGCTGCCCAATGCTGTGAATGTCGCCCAGGCGCAAGCGATCGTACTCTCCGGTTCAAATCCGCAGGATGTGGAGTTGCTGAAGAACAAACTGGCGAAATTGGTCCGCCAGGTGCGGACACCGGTATTCATCGGCGGGCAGGCCTCTATAAACAATACTGCCAGGATCCATGAGGTCGGCGCGTTTGCATTGGGACAGGAGATTGAGCAGAGCTTCCGCTTCATTGCCGCCACCTTGAAAGACCAGTTCGCAAACGGCATTAAACCGGTGCATAAGCACGCGGCCAGCTAATAAGATTTATCCAAGGGAATTTTCAATGCACGTTACCAACCTCGCCATTAACTGGTCCGAACGCGGACTGATTCCAGACTACGCCATACGGGCGGGCATCCGGCGCCTGGTCGAATCCCGGCTGGACGAGATATCTGCCGATGATTGCGAAATCGGCGCGAGCCTGCAGGCAGCATTCATCGCCACGATGGATGTCTCACCGATTGCACCGGTGCCCGAGCTTGCCAACCAGCAGCATTACGAAGTGCCCGCCGAATTTTTCCAGTACTGCCTGGGCAAGCACCGAAAGTACAGCAGCTGCTACTGGGGGAAAGACACCAAAACGCTGGATGAGGCAGAAAGCCTTGCTCTTGAGCTAACCTGCAAGCATGCGGGCATCGAAAATGGACAAGCCATACTCGAATTGGGCTGCGGCTGGGGCTCGTTGACCTTATGGATGGCAAAACACTATCCCGGCTCGCGTATCACGGCCGTTTCCAACTCCAATTCCCAGCGTGAATACATCATGAACCAGGCCGTAGCCCTGGGTTTGAATAACGTGGAGGTGATCACCTGCGACATGAATCATTTCCAGCCTGCCGATTTCAAGATCACCGATGGGTTTGACCGCATAGTCTCGGTGGAAATGTTCGAGCATATGCGCAACTACCGTCAGCTTTACGGGCGGGTGCATGACTGGCTGGTGCCGGGCGGGCGCTTTTTCAAGCATATCTTCGTGCACCGGCTTACGCCGTATGCGTTTGAAGTGGCGGGCGACGACGACTGGATGAGCCAGTTCTTCTTTTCCGGCGGCATCATGCCCAGCGACGACCTGCCGCTGCATTTCCAGGAAAAGCTCAAGCTGGTCCAGCGCTGGCGCTGGGACGGCACACATTACGAGAGAACAGCCAATGCATGGTTGCAGAACATGGACGCTAACGCTGAAAAAGTATGGCCGATACTGGTGAGCACCTACGGCGCCAATAGTGCGGAAATGTGGCGTAACCGCTGGCGCATCTTTTATATGTCCTGCGCGGAGCTATTCGGCTTGAAGAATGGCCAGGAGTGGTGGGTGTCGCATTACCTGTTCGAGCGCCCCTTGACTATCGACTCTGCGGCTATCAATTCCGCAAGTGTCGCATCGGCCACTTCGCTTTGAGCAAGCACCAATCCCGTACGCTGCTCAATATCGCCTGCTTCCAGCTTGGCTGGTTCGCCTGCGTGCTGGGCGCAGCCCAGAGCATGCCCTGGATCGGGCCGCTGGTAGCGGTTCCCGTAATAGCCCTGCACCTGTACCAGGCCGACAATAGCCG
>JAZKEL010000364.1:0-1973 GCA_040387075.1 Pseudomonadota bacterium | reverse complement strand
CAGGTTGATGCCGTTGGTGGCCATGGCGTTTCCACACCATGACATCAATATCAAGGCGAAAAAATGAGCGCGTGCCAGATTAGCCGATAAAAGAAAGTTTGGTGTCCGTAGCAGCAGCATGCAAATTCCATTGTTGTTGTAGTACCTGTTTTAACGGCTGATTTGCACTGAACTGCAGCATTTTTTAACTTTTACGCAATAACCTTGCCACTTTTTAATTTAAGGCTAATCACCAGTACACCGAGCATTACCAGGCCGGTGCCAGCCAGCTGCAGCCAGGTGATATTCTCTCCAAGGAATATATACGCTAGGAAAATGGTGGATACCGGCCCCACGGAACTCACCAACGAGGCATGGTTACTGCCGAGCCGCTGTATGCCGGCATTCAGCAAAATTGCCGGCAATACCGTGGCGACCACGGCCATCAACAGGCTCAATGCATAGACCTCGACTGGCAAGCGTAAGATGGAAACCTCATGCTTGCTGAGTGCGAAATGCACAACGCTGGCGAGGGTGGCAGCGAGCATGGTGTAGGCCGTGAACGAAGCTGCCCCTACGCGCGGGATGATACGGCCGCTGTAAACCAGGTATGCGGCATACACCAAGGCACTGCCGAGGACCAGGCTGGCGCCCAGCATGGTCTGTCCGGCAGCTGTCTTGAACATGGTGAGGTCATGGCCAACCACCAGGCCCACGCCGGCATAGCTGGCGATCAGGGCAACTATCTCCCGTTTGCCTATGCGCTGTTTGAAGAGCAGGGCAGTGATGACGATGACCATGGTGGGATAGAGGAACAGGATGATGCGTTCCAGTCCCGCACTGACATACACCAGCCCTTCAAAATCCAGCCACATCGGTCCATACCCGCCCAGGACGCCGACGATGGCAATGGTCCAGCCATCCTTGCGCGAAATGACGGGGCTTGATGCAGACGCCCTGGCCCATATTGCCAGTGCGATGAAAAACGGCGCAGCAAACATCATCCTCAGGGCGATGAGGGTGGCAGCATCTACCGGATATGCGTAAGCCAGCTTGACGATAATGGCTTTGGACGACACGGTAATGGCCGCGACCAGCACCATCAGCGAGCCGATGAGCAGGTTACGGGAATGTTCGATGGTATGGGTGTGCATTAGGGTGCCCTGTGTTTGGGCTCTGGCGGTGGACTTTCAGGACATGCATCAACCGCGGGAGCCCGCGGTTGCAAAATTACGACAAGCAGCAACCGCAGCACAAAATCGCACCTAGCCATAGTGGCTGGGGCGCAATAATGGCGGCTGCGGAAATGTGGTTGCTGATTGTCATGCTGTTAATTCATCATGGTGTTATTCATAAGCGATGCGAACTTTAACCGTGCATGCCGAGGAGGTCAAGCTGCGCAGTCGGCCGATGGTTAGGCCGTATGCGCAACTAATACAGCTTAGATTCTTCTTAGATCATTTCGCGCGCCGCTTCTTCAACGCCGGCGGCCGCAGTGAGCGCGGCTACATTCTCCTTGGTGAAGAACCCATCGAAATCGCCGAAGCGCTGGACGTATTCGACAATCAGCGAGGAGTGCTCGGACGCGTTGGAAAAGATCTGTTTCAGGCCTTGCTCCTTGGAGCCGATGACGTCCAGCAGGAAACCCTTGCCCTGTTCGGCGATGGAGTTGACCACGTAATCGATATTCTCCATACCGTCGCGTTCGCCGTCTTTTACTGCCACGGCCACGTGGTGCAGGCGCGGGCCGTAGTTGCGCACGAAGGTCTCGGTTGGCGAGGGCAGTTTTTCCAGGTGGTTGACGAAGTAGGGTGTGTTATTGGCGGTGAATACCTTGGCCGGGCTTTTGGACTCAGGAATCGGGTGTACACTTTTCGTGACATTGGTCGACGAGTTCTGGTCCCAGATATTGTAGGCGCCCCAGAAGTGGTAGCTGGACAGCGACAGGTATTCCAGGATGGCGACTTCGCGGTTCTGGCTGTAGACGCGGGTGG
>JAZKEL010000363.1:0-1753 GCA_040387075.1 Pseudomonadota bacterium | reverse complement strand
CCAGCAGGAATTTCAGGCGAGCGCGTTTGATACCAATGACACGCTCATCCTCCCCGCGCCAGAAATAGCCATGATGCACCAGGATTAAATCGGCACCGGCAGCGTGGGCCGCTTCCAGTAACTCCATGCTGGCGGTCACACCGCTGACGATCTTGCGGATTTCGTCACGCCCGGCCACCTGCAATCCATTAGGACAGTAGTCGCGGAAGCGCTCAGGTTGTAGAATTTCTCGGGTATAATCAAGCAATTGGCTTATTTTCATTTAGTTTCCTGATATCGTTCAAGTGACTGATTTAAGCAGCGGCTGCCGTAAAACCAGCGGCCGCAAAATAAAGAAACAGCGCCGCAAGAATAGCGCATGAAACCCGCATAAAAACGTTAAGGCTCGAAACCAGCATGAGAAAACTGTGGCTCATTTTTGCACAAACGGTCACCGCAAGTCTTGCGGTTCTGTTTGTCATCCAGCTGTTCTATCCCAACCTCCTGGAAAAACAACCTGCCGATGATAAATCGGTGGTAGTGAAACAGGCGGCGACCCTGCCCATCATCGCCAGCCCTGGGTCTTATAGTGCAGCGGCCAAAAAAGCCATGCCGGCCGTGGTCAATATCTTCACCAGCAAAAGTGCGGCGGTAAATCCGCACCAGCAATTCCTGGACGACCCCCTGTTCCGCCATTTTTTCGGCGACCAGCAGCAGGAAGATCAGCCGCAGCGTGAGAACAGCCTGGGATCAGGTGTGATCGTCAGCGAGCAGGGCTTGATCTTAACCAACCACCACGTGGTGGAAGCCGCCGATGAGATCGAAGTGGCGTTGGCCGATGGCCGCACCATGCCTGCACGCGTCGTCGGCACAGACCCGGAGACCGACCTTGCAGTCCTGAAGGTGGACGTGAAAGACCTGCCGGCGATTACCTTTGCCGACCCGGAAAAGAGCAGTGTGGGCGATGTCGTACTGGCGATAGGTAACCCGTTCGGAGTCGGCCAGACGGTGACGCAGGGCATCATCAGCGCCCTGGGTCGCAATCATCTCGGCATCAATACCTTCGAAAACTTCATCCAGACCGATGCACCAATCAATCCAGGCAATTCGGGAGGTGCGCTGATCGATACCGACGGCAACCTGGTGGGGGTCAACAGCGCCATCTACTCACGCAGCGGCGGCTCCATGGGCATCGGCTTCGCCATCCCGGTAAGCCTGGCCAAACAGGTGATGGAACAGATCATCCGCCAGGGCAGTGTCACGCGCGGCTGGATAGGTATCGAAGCGCAGGACATAACACCGGAACTGGCGGAATCGTTCAAGCTGCCGCAGACCAGCGGTTCGCTGATCGCAGGGGTTGTCAGCAAGAGCCCTGCCGAACGCGCGGGCCTCAGGCCTGGCGACATACTGCTGGAAATAGACGGGCACCAGGTGGTGGACAGCTCCAGCATGTTGACCTTGATTTCAGGCCTGAAGCCCAACAAACAAGCCATGCTGAAGATTTCACGCAACGAAAAAGAACTCAATATCCCGGTAGTGATAGGCAAGCGGCCTAAACCCAAGCCAGTAGTGCAGGACCCTTAGTACAGAACCCTTAGTGCGGGAGTAACGTTCGCAGCGCCACCAGAGAGCCGACCCGGGTTCAATGGTTACATTAACTGGGTGCCCGACTCCGACTTGGGCTGTATGAAGCCGGCGACAAAAATACCCGCTTCATATAGCAGCCACAGGGGCACCGCCAGCATGACCTGCGAAATCACATCCGGCGGGGTAA
>JAZKEL010000362.1:0-3332 GCA_040387075.1 Pseudomonadota bacterium | reverse complement strand
ATCGCCTCCATGAGATACGCATGCGGTTTGAAGTGCTATTGAGGGATGCGGACATTGCCCGCCTGCAATCCCTACTCGAAGGAAACTCCATACACGATGCCGATGCTGTTTTTGCCGGGCGAGCAGCGGAACTGCAAGGCGATTTTGCCTTTATCGCCGAGTGCAACCTGGGCAGCGAAACCATGGATGCTTCGCGGGTAGACCGTGTAAAGGAAATTGCCGCCCGCACATGGCTAAGGCATTTCGATGACAAACTAGGCATATCATTCGATGAACATGCCCGTTATGAAGGGATGCCTTCCGCAAGCCTGCCGGTAGTGGAACCATTGCTGGCCGACAAGCCGCAGCATATCGTGCAACGACCGCCAGGACAGGTGCTGGATCCCGATTTCGGCTTCCAGATCGATGTGCCGGAACATCTGTATAACTACGGCGAAATATATAACCTCTGCATACGACGCGGTACGCTCACCCAGGAAGAGCGCTACAAAATTAATGAGCATATGATCCAGGGCATCATGATGCTGGAACGCATGAACTTCCCCAAATCGTTGCGCCGCGTTCCCGAGTATGCCGGCACGCATCACGAGACCCTGGATGGAACCGGCTACCCACGGCGATTGACGGCGGACCAGTTATCCATTCCGGCACGCATCATGGCGATAGTCGATATTTTTGAAGCGCTTACTGCCGCCGACCGGCCTTACAAGAAACCCAAGCGCCTGTCGGAAGCGCTTTCCATCCTGCATGCCATGAAAACTGGCGGCCGTATCGATGCCGACCTGTTCGACCTGTTCCTGACCTCTGGCGTCTACATGCGGTATGCACAGCAATACCTGCAGCCGGAGCAGATCGACGAGGTGGATATCCGGGAATTCCTGGGCGCCCGTCCCGACAGCCTGCAATCGCCAGTCAAAGCTGCCTAGCAGGCAACTGCAACCCGACAACTGATGCTCGGCAGGCTCCTTAAATTCAAGTACGGCATGCTGATGCTGGTGGTGAGCATCGCCGCCAGTGTGCTTGTGTATTTGTGGAATCCGCCCGTCGTGCAATCGGTGCGCAATGCAAGCTTCGACCAGTACCAGCGCTGGCAGCCGCGCGCTTATCTACCGGCACCTGTGCATATCATCGATATCGACGAGGAAAGCCTGCGACGCCTCGGGCAATGGCCATGGCCGCGCACCCGCATGGCTGAACTGGTGACGCGACTGCAGCAGGCAGGTGCCTCCGCCATCGCCTTCGACATCATCTTCTCCGAAGCGGACCGAACCTCACCGCAATCCATGCTGGCTCTCTGGCATCCGCCGGCAGGCGTAGTGCGCGACCTCTCAGCCTTGCCGGATCACGATAGCCTGTTTGCTACCGCCATCGGCCGCGCTAATGTCGTGCTCGGTTTTGCGCTGGATCAAGGCGCATCGGGCGAAGGCAAGTCTCCCCAGGCGCTGCCGGATACCAAAGCGAATTACATTGCGCTGGGACCGCCGGCGCAGCCCTACCTGCATTCGTTCAATAGCGCACTTACTTCATTGCCTGGCTTGCAGTCTGCCGCCAGCGGCAACGGTGCGATTACGTTTATACCGGATAGCGACGGTATCGTCCGCAAGGTGCCCATACTGGTCCGCCAGGATAATCATATATTGCCATCACTCGCTGCTGAAGCCTTGCGGGTAGCCCAACATGCCAAACACTATATCGTCCATACCGAGGCCCAGCAGGGCATGGGGCTATCTGACGTGCGCATCGGGCAGTTGGTCATTCCTACCACGCCGCAGGGCGAGACCTGGGTGCATTACACCAGGCCTGTAGCCAGCCGTTATATTCCCGCGTGGAAGGTGCTGGCAGGGCAGGTGCCTGCCGACATGCTCAAGGACAATATCCTCCTGGTCGGCACCTCGGCGCATGGCTTGATGGATCTGCGTTTCAGCCCGGTGAGCGGCGCCATTCCCGGGGTGGAGATACATGCGCAGATGCTGGAGCAAGTGCTGACCGGTTTCGGCCTCAGCCGCCCAGGTTGGGCAAAAGCGGTAGAGGTGATCGCCATCGTCGCAGGCGGTGTATTGATCGGCATCGTCACATTGGCGAGCGGGGGTTTATTGCCGCTGTGCACCTTGCTGGTGGTGCTATTGCTGATGGGCGCAGGCGGCCTGGCGGCATACTGGGGACAGCTGCTGCTCGACCCGATTATTCCCGCATTGTCGTTGATGCTGGTGTTCGTGGTGGCCGGCATCAGTCGCCACACCGTGGTTGAAAACCACCAGCGCTGGGTCAGGCAGGCATTTTCGCGCTACATTTCCCCTAACCTGCTCAACTACCTGATCGACCATCCCGATGCGCTGGTGCTGAGCGCACGCCGTACGCAGTGCAGTTTCATTTTCACCGACCTGGCCGGGTTCACGTCGCTGATGGAGAAGCTCGATCCCGGCGAGGCGACCAAGCGCCTGAATACCTACCTGGATAGCATGATCGCCATTGCATTCGCACACCAGGGCACGCTGGACCGCATTGTCGGCGACGCCGTCGCCATCATGTTTTCCGCCCCTGTACGACAGGTCGACCACCAGCAACGGGCGCTCGAATGTGCGCTGGCCATGCATGCCTTTGCCCAGGATTACCTGGCAGAACTAAACCGCCAGGGGCACGAATTCTGTGCCACCCGCATCGGCGTGCACAGTGGTGAAGTGGTGGTCGGCAACTTCGGCGGCGCAGCCATTTTCGATTACCGTGCGCTGGGCGACCCGGTCAATACCGCGTCGCGCCTGGAGCAGGCGAACAAACAACTGGGCACCCTGATCTGCGTGTCGGAAGCGACCCTGTCTGGCTGCCGTAATATCCCGGCACGACCTGTCGGGCAATTGCAGGTAAAGGGGAAATCGGGCCTGCTCAAAATATTCGAGCCATCGCTCAAGCCGCCCGAAAATAACGCCGAATACCTGGCAGCATTCAGCCTGATGTGCGCCCACGAAGCGGATGCGCTGCCCACATTCGAGCGTTTGCTGCAGAGGTACCCTGCAGATCCATTGGTAATCCTGCATGTCGACCGCCTGCAACGCGGTCAGCGGGGGGATGTGATATCAGGGCGTGAAAACGATGTGCAAAAGTGACCAGCGGAAATTGGCAGGAGATTGCCCGCCATGATTGCTCTAACTGGTAATCATTAGCCTGGCAATCACTAGCGGACGGTGACTTCTACCCTGCGGTTGCGCGCGTCAGCCGTGTTGTCCGGGGTGAGGATGAGCAAGCGCTTCTCGCCATGCGCCTCAATCGATAGTCGGCCAGCCCCGAGTTTGGATTGCAGGTTGAGCAGGGCGGCAACCGCACGTGCGCGCTCCATG
>JAZKEL010000361.1:0-3059 GCA_040387075.1 Pseudomonadota bacterium | reverse complement strand
TCCGGCAGCGTGCTGCACAACCTGCGCATGGCGGCACCCGGTGCGAGCGACGATACATTGATCGCAGCGGCGCGTGAACTGGGGGCGGATGAAGTGCTGGAGCGCCTGCCCAACGGCTACCGCACCGAGGTCGGGCCTTTGGGCGGTTTCCTCAGTCATGGCCAGCGGCAACTAGTCTGCCTGGTGCGCGCCTACCTGGCCAACCCATCTGTACTGGTGCTGGACGAAGCCACTTCGGCGGTGGACATCCACACCGAACGGCGTATCCAGGCCGCCTTCCGCAGGTTATGTGTCGGCAGGACGGCCATTATCATTGCCCACCGGCTGGCGACGATCCGCGATGCTGACCGCATCGCGGTGATATGGAACGGCGAGCTGGCCGAGATCGGTTCGCACGTGGAACTCATCCGCCAGGGCGGCGCGTATTCTCGACTGTACAAGGCCTACGAAGCGGCATCCGTATCCGAACCAGTTGCATGACAGCTGTTGCGCAATCAGCAGCGCCTTCATCCATTGATGCTGTGCAGGCAACATTCTGCAGCAACGGTGGATAAATATCGCCACGAAATATAATTAAGTAATTGAATAATAATGACTAAATATATTCGTTTATTTCATATGCCAATGGCATGGAACATGCAAATCAGTTAATTCAGGCACGACCATATGCTATACCGTGCATTCATGAAACCAGGAGATATCCATGTCACAAACAAAAGTTGAAAACATCTGGTACACCCGTTGTCCAGTCCCAACCCCACTCGGCCTTGCTGCCCGTGAAGGCTGGATAGACAAAGAATTCGCTGCAGACGGCATCACCATCAAGACCCTGCAGGACACGCAGGATCCTGAGATCCGCGAATCGCATTACGACCACCGCCTGCCGCACTCCTTCCGCCAAGGCGGCAACGTGCCGGCTATCTGGGCACGCGCCAATGGTACGGACACCAAAGTGATCGGCCTGAACTGGGTGGACGAAGCACAACTGATCCTGGCCTTGCCTGGTTCCGGCATCACCAGCCCGGCCGACCTCAAGGGCAAGCGCATCGCCCTGCCACGTAACGCCATCAGCATCGACCACCAGCGTGCCAGTGCCCTGCGCGGCATCATCGTCACCCTTGAGTCAGCCGGCCTGACCGACAAAGACGTGGAACTCATCGATTTCGACGTTCCGGTAGCCCCTGTCGGCGAAGGCTGGGCAGGCTGGTCTACTGGCCGGCGAGTTGCGTATTCGACCGAGTTCGATGCGTTGAACAGCGGCAAAGTGGATGCGATCTTCGTGAAAGGCGCCCGCGGCTATGAAGCGGCAGTGACCAACGGCACCACCATCGTGTACGACGTACGCAACCATCCGGATCGCAAGGTGCGGGCTAATAACGGCGCTCCACGGCCTATTACCGTGGATGGCGCATTGCTGCGCGAACGCCCGGACCTGGTAGTACGTTTCCTTGGCCGCATACTGGCTGTCGACGCATGGGCCAAGACCCACGAAGCGGAAACGGTGGCTTACATCGCCAAGGAATCCGGCTCTACCGACGAATGGGTGCGTAAAGCATACGGCACAGGCAATAACGTGCATTTGCAACAAGGCACCGATCTCGATCCACTGAACATCGAAGCATTGTCAGGCTATAAAGATTTCCTGTTGCAATGGGGTTTCCTGAAGGCCGACTTCGACGTTAACGACTGGATAGATCCCAATCCACTGCAGCAATTGCTGGCAGGCGAGGCTAAAAAGGCGGCATAAGCCGACTGTCACAGGCAGCCACTTGGCTGCTTATGCAAAGGGTTGGTTCCATTAGTGGAATCAGCCCTTTTTCTTACCAAAATCTGCCTTGAATCATACAATCTTCAATTTGCTGGCTTGCAGCCAGTGCTCGCCACAATGAGCGGGGAATTAAACCGGTAGCGATTTAATTTGCACCACGAATTCGGTGATTCAATCAATGAAGGAATTCCACTTGCTGTCAAAATCTAAGCTATCCGTACTAATTTTAATTGTATTGCCCTTCTGCGGATGCGCGAGTGTAAGTACAGGTAACCCCTCTCACTCAAGAGCTTTGAGTCATGAAGAGATAGCAAATATCGTCTCAAGTCCGAATCGTAGTCCTGAGGATACAGAAGCCGATACAAGGCGGAAACCTATAGAGCTGCTGACCTTTATTGGAGTTCATCCAGGTATAACCGCTCTGGATTTGAGTTCGGGAGGTGGCTACACAACCGAATTAATCACCAGGGCGATAGGGCCGAGCGGTCATGTCTATGGGCAAAGTCCACCCGTTGTTAAGCAAGTAGCTCCTCCTCAACCTGGCCGTAATGAAACACTGAAGTCCGAATCCATCCCTGTCCCTTCAGTAGCATCCCCCAAAGTGCGGTTGAGTTCGCCTGATGCGCTTAATAAAAGGATAGATCAGACAGGCTTAAAAAACATCACTCCTTTGATCCTGCCCTTTTCCAATCCGATACCACCTGAGTTGACTAATGCTCATCTGGACTTGGTGACGTTCATCTATAACTACCATGATCTTGCACACCAGGATGTCGATCGCATTGCTATGAATACGCATATTTATGATGCTTTAAAGCCTGGAGGGCTTTACATCATTGCTGACCATTCTGGGCGGCAGGGTACTGGGATATCCGAATCCGCAACCCTGCACCGCATTGAAGAAAAATTCCTCATTGATGAAGTGACAGCAGCAGGTTTTAAATTGCAAGCCAGGGGCGATTTCCTGCAGAACCTTGGCGACCCACGCACTGAAAATACCCTTGTTTCAGGGCAATTAAAGGATGGGTTTATTTTGAAATTCATCAAACCGGCATCCACCAAACCCTAGTCTCCAGAACACGCTCTCGGGGGCTAGGGAGCAGCGACTACTTCTATTACAGCTTCAATTACACCGCCATCTCGACCAGCCGGCCCTGTGTCTGCAGGGCGAATAGCCTGGCATAGAGACCGCCTGGCTGAACGGTTAGCTGGGCGTGTCGGCCGCTCTCGACCACTCGGCCATGCTGGATGACCAGGATCAGGTCTGCGTTCATGACCGTGCTTAAGCGAT
>JAZKEL010000360.1:0-2518 GCA_040387075.1 Pseudomonadota bacterium | reverse complement strand
AGCATCGCGATGGCCGATGGCGGGCACATGGCCGCCAGCCTTTACAATCGCCTGCAGGAGAAATACCTGGCTCCGCCGGAATACCGCGTGTTCCCACGCTGCCCATTGCCCCTGGAAGCGCTGGCTACCGACATGGAAGTCACCTGCCCGCCACTGATCAAGGGCTACCTGCGCCTGGGTGCCTATATCTGCGGCGAGCCGGCCTGGGATCCCGACTTCAATAGCGCCGACATGCTGGTAATGCTGCCTCTGTCGAGGATGAACAAGCGTTATTCCGCCCATTTCTTTAAATAGAGTTTGCGAAAATAATGGGGTCGAAAGCGGGAAGTTAAGCGGCGGGTAGCTACTTTAAATTTACTTTAACGCAGTCTTTTTGTATAACAGTAAGTCCGGAATCTTAAAAGCCGCTTAACCTTGCACACCCAACAGCACGCCAGCCCATCTCTCCATCCCCATAGCCATGCATTCATACGTGCCTTCCGCCTGGCACGTATGATATTGCATACGCTGTACGGCATCTTCATCGCCACCTTCATCTTGCCTGCCGCCAATGCCAGGCAACGGGAATCGCTGATCAGCCAGTGGTCGGCCAGTTTGCTGGAAGTCCTGAATGTACGTGTGGTGACCCGTGGTGAATTGCCCAGCCGCGATGTCACGGGCACGATGTTTGTGGCGAACCATATTTCATGGGCCGATATCCATGCGCTCAACACGGTGCGTGCCGTACGCTTCATTGCGAAATCCGAGGTAGCGAACTGGCCGGTGTTCGGCTGGTTCGCCAAGAAATCCAATACGCTGTTCATCGACCGTTCGAAAAAGCAGGAGGCGGGGCGCATCGTCGAAATCGCCACGCAAAGCCTAGCGGCGGGCGATTGCCTGTGCTACTTCCCGGAAGGCACCACCACGGATGGAACCGAGCTGAAAGTCTTCAAGGGCAGCATCATGCAGGCCGCCATTAACACCGGCGCACCTGTGTGGCCATTCACCGTGCGTTACCCGAATGCCGATGGCAGCGCAAATACGGAGATGGCGTATTACGGCGACATGAGCCTGCTGGATTCGATACTGCTGGTGCTGTCGCAAAAATCGCCGGTGGTGGAACTGGAGTTCCTGTCGCCGATATCCTCCCAGGGTCAGGAACGGCGCCAGCTGACACTGGCTGCGCGCCAGGTCATCGCAGACAATCTAAACCTGTATTAATTACCAAGAGTGTAATTACAGGTACCCGGTTACTTTTACGGGATTACTTTTGGGGAATATCTTCAGGACTGCAAGGCACCTGGAACACCTGCCGGTCTTCAAGGCGTAGCGCCGTGAGCGCCCTCCCCCATAGACAGCCGGTGTCCAGCGCGTAAATGTCAGGCCGCTGTATCAGGCCCAGCGCAGACCAGTGGCCGAACAGGATAGTGCTATCGATTGATTGGCGGTCAGGCACATCGAACCAGGGCAGGTAGCCATGCGGCACATCCGCCAGCCCCCCCTTGAACTTGAACTCCATTTCGCCTTCATCGGTACATAACCGTAGACGCGTCAAGGCATTGGTGATAACCCTGAGCCTGTCGACACCGCGCAGGCTATTCTTCCAGCGGGATGGCTCGTTACCGTACATCTGCTGTAGAAATCCACGATAGTCATCGCTGCGCAATGCCTGCTCGACTTCGGCGCCCAGCTCAATCGCCTGCTGTACCGTCCACTGCGGCAGCAAGCCGGCATGCACCAGCACATAGCCTCGTTCTGCATGGATCAGCGGCTGGCGACGCAGCCAGCCCAGCAGTTCGTCGCGGTCGGGTGCTGCCAGCAATGCCTGCAAGGTATCGCTGCGATGGGGCCTGGCGATGCCCTCTGCCACCACTAGCGCATGCAGGTCGTGGTTACCTAGCACAGTGATAATGGATACGCGGTGGCGGTATAGCCAGCGCAGCACCTCCAGCGAACCGGTGCCCCGGTTTACCAGGTCACCGACTAGCCAGAGTTTGTCGTTCTGCGGGTCAAATTTGACATGCTCCAGCAAATGCTGGAAAGAATGGTAGCAGCCCTGCAGGTCGCCGATAGCGTAGGTGCTCATGACAAGGAGGACGGTTGCCTGGCCGGCAACCGTTCTTTGTTCAGGCTAGGGGGATTTATTTGGGTTCGGTGAACTTTGCACCGCTCTGGTTAGCCATGTATGCCACTGCACGCGCCACTTCCTGGTCGCTGAGGGCAGAGTTACCGCCCTTGGCCGGCATCATGCGCACGCCGTTGTTTGCATGTTGTACCAGGGTGTCGTAACCCTGCTCGATGCGCGGCGCCCAGCCGGCTGTATCGCCGATCTTGGGAGCACCCATCAGGCCGGTACCGTGGCACATGATGCACACGCTTTTTACGACCTGTTCACCGCTCTTGCCTGCAGCTGCGGCCGGCTTTTCAGCTTCCGCCACGGCTGCCGGCTTGGCCTCTTCGTCCGCTTTTGCGGCAGGCGTAGCAGCCACTGCCGGTGCCGCTTTAGCAGGGGGAGCTGCAGGCGCAGGCGCGGCTGCAG
>JAZKEL010000359.1:0-1658 GCA_040387075.1 Pseudomonadota bacterium | reverse complement strand
TGGTTGATCCAGCAGGTTCCGGCCTGCAGGTCGGCGATGACGCGGTGGGCGCGCTGCAAGTCGCGGGTGAACACGCCGGCGGACAACCCGAATTCGGTATCGTTGGCGCGCCCGACGACTTCCTCTTCGCTGTCGAATTTCAGCACGGACCAGACAATCCCGGACAATAAGCGCCTGGAGACCTTATTCATTGTTGATCGGTATAACCGGCAGCGCATAAGGAAGGTGTTTCAGCAGTACATCAAATTCAGCAACCTAAGGCCTGAGCTTGATTCACGTATTTTTGAAGTCGCGTATTACTATTTTCGCCAGCTGAAGCTTAACTACCATTTACAGACGCAAGCGCTGCTACAGCATACCGACAGGCTGAAGCTGCATTCCCATAACTTTCCGTTAGCGCTTGGGCGCGCCATTTATGCGACATTCGCCATGGTGCGGCTGCGCAACCTGGCACGCCAGACCTGCCCTAACTCCGCCTGGATCGATATATACCAGCTGTATGAAATCGCGGAGCAGGAAGGTTTGCTGGATATCCCATTAAAACTTTATGACGACCTGGATTCCATTTCGATAGACACCTTATTGGTGCATGCCTGCATGCAGGATTCCATCCACCAGTGCAATATGAATCGCCAGCAAATCGAACTGGCCGGTGACCTGATCAGGATGCTCGCGCCGGCAGCAAGCATGGTGAAAGAGTACAACGAGAAAAAGCACCTGTATTTTATCGACCTGGATGAAGATAAAGGCCCGCGCCGAATACGCCACCTGTCGCAGACACCTGCCTGCCGCTATTGGGAGATCAGTGATGTCCTGATAAAAATCGATTTGATCGTTCATAGCATTACTGCAAAGAAATCGCTGGAATCGTTTAACCTGAATGGACTGGCCAGTCATCCACTATTGCTGGATGTGCTTTCTACCATGAAGGCAGAGTGGTCCGGTTACCAGCGCCAGCGCCGCAAAGAAGACCGAAAAACCATCAATCGCCTGGCTACGGTAAGCTGGGGCATAGAGTCCGTCACCAACCAGATCCGGGCCACTTCCAAAAAGAAACTGACAGCGGCCAAGACCTTCGAGGAGAGACTCGCGACGCATTCCCTCAGCAGTTACTCCCCCAACGCACTGACGCTTTATGCAACCGGCGAGCGCTGGGTGATCAGCGATGAAAGCGATAAGGGCTTCGGTGCAGAAATCAACAAGGAGCAGTCGCGTTCTCTCCGGCAGGATAAGATCGCCAATGTGGTGATGCCCGAGATCAATAGCGGCAACATCATTGGCATCGTGCGTAATGTAGTCGAAATGCCACACAACAAGATGCATGTGGGGATAGAAGTGATTTCGAGGCGCGCCACTGTGGTCCAGGCGTTGAAAATCGGCTCTACGAAAGTGGATATCGCAAACGATGCGGCATTGATGGCAGAAAACATCCTCGGCATCACCTGCCTATTCCTGCCGGTAGAAGAAGGTCTTTCAGAAAAAGCCTCCATCATCATGCCTCGGCTGAACTTTATCGAGAACTCCGTCTACCAGATCAGTAATAGGGACAGCAAGCTACTAGTCCGCCTTGGCCGCGCACAGGACATGAAAGACGACTGGGCCAGAGTGACCGTGGAAGTCAACTCCAGCCCAGCTTCACTTTAATCCAATTACTGCTT
>JAZKEL010000358.1:0-3349 GCA_040387075.1 Pseudomonadota bacterium | reverse complement strand
CGCGAATGCGCTGGGCGGCGTAGGTTTCAAACTGGGCGCCGTGCGTGTCTTCGTAGCGGTTCACCGCGTCCAGCAAGCCCATCATGCCGGCCTGTACCAGGTCATCCAGTTCCACGCTGGGCGGTAGCTTAGCCTTGAGTTGATAGGCCAGCTTCTTGACCAGGGTGGCGTGCATGGCCAGTAGCTCATCCTTTTTATTGGTCTTGCCTTGAGCGGTATACATAAGTGTTCCTATTAAGCTTCGCTATACATCTGGTGACTGTACATCCCAGCGCAGTATGTCTCAGCTGTACGCATATCTTAGCTATACGACAGCTGCTGTGCATCAGCAGTGTAATCGTATCTGTAGTCCAGCCTTTGTGCGAGTTCTTTAAACGCAAGGGAGGCGGTTGCCATCGGGAAAGCATCGATGACGGCCCTGCCCAGGCGTTCCGCACGTTCAATATGCGTGTCCGTCGGGATGGCGCCGAAGAATTCCAGCTCGACCTGCATAAAGCGGCGCGCTACCTGCGCTATATTGCGGAATACCGCCTCGGCCTGTGCCTCCGTGGCATCCGATACGATAATGCCGAATGGGCGCCTGCCCAGCTGGCTGCATATCTTCTTGATCAACACGTATGCCTGCTTGATGGATTCAGGTTGTATGTCCAGCTGGATCAATATCTCACCCTCGTTCAATGCTTTCAGTGCGAGCACGTCATTGCGGTTCAGCACGGTATCAACCAACACTATCTCATACTTGCCGGCAATCTCATTGAATAAGCGGTTCAATTGTGTGGCGCTAGTGCCCTCCAGCGGCATATGGATGTTATTCCGCCGTAACAGCCTGGCGACATAACAACCGTGGCTGGAGCCCCTGATGGCATTGTTCAGGGTGGTCTTGCTATTCGCCACATCGGCCAATGCAGGCACTGCTTCAAGCTCGTAGACCGTAGTCGCTTCATCCGACTCCTGTGCGGCATGCACGATCAGCACATCGCTGCCGTGACAACGGATGGAGGCTGCCAGGTTGGTCAATAGACGCGGCTGTGTGTTAACGGCATTCGCGCGCATGTTCAGGCTGGCACTCAGGATGGAGACTATCCTGGGCTTGGGTTCCGCCATCAGCCTCCGCAGGCCGGCGGCCTGGTCGTCCATGTAATCAGACATGACTGGCCTCCATCAGCTTGACGGTAGGGGCGTTGGCGCTATTGCCCATCACGAAGGGCAGCTCCTCATTCAGGAACTGGAACGGCTTGCTGCCGGCCGCATTCAGCTTCATGGCATGGCGGATCAGCTGCTGCTTATTCGCCATGTGGATGTCTTCCGGCACGCGTTGGCCATTCGCCACGTAATACAGCTTGAGTTTCTCGCGGATAATTACGTCCAGTGCATTACCGATGGTAGCGGCTTCGTCGATCTTGGTAATGATGCAGCCATCCAGGCCTTTGCCTTTGTACGCACGCACGACATCGGTCAATGTTTCCCCGGTATTGGTGGCATTCAGGCACAACAGTTTCTTGATGACGCTGCCGGTGTTGGACAACATGGAGATTTGCTCGGCTACCATGCGGTCGCGTTGGCTGACACCGACGGTATCGATCAGGATGGTATGTTTGCCCTTGAGTTCGTTCAGCGCGATCTTCAGGTCGGCTTCGTCTTTTACCGCATGTACCATGACGCCCAGGATTTTGCCGTAGATGCGCAACTGCTCATGGCCGCCGACGCGGTAGGCGTCCGTGGTGATCAGGCCCAGGCTTTGCGTGCCGTGTTTCATCACGTAACGTGCCGCCAGTTTGGCGGTGGTGGTGGTCTTGCCTACGCCGGTAGGGCCGATCAGGGCAAAAATGCCGCCCTTGTCCAGCACTTCATTTTCGTTCTCTATTGTTTTCATATTGCGGCTGATGATGGATTGGGTCCATACCAGTGCGCGTTCGTAGCTAATGCCTGCAGGTACTTTCTCTGCCAGTTGCCTGGAGAGGGCGGCGCTGAAGCCGGCTGCCAGCAATGTGCTCAATATCCTGGACTTGATCGGTTCGCGTTGCTGGATATTGCCCCATGACATGGCAGTCAGTTGCGATTCGATGGCATTGCGCATCACCCGCATCTCGTTCAGCATTTCCGTCATCTGCTGGTTAGACTGGGCAACCGGCATAGCAGGCGTCTGCGCTTTGATTGGCTGTGCTTTGTTTGGTTGTGTATGGATTGGTTGTGCATTGGCTGGCTGCGCAGCGGGCAGCGCTGCGCGGGCAGGGCGGGCCAGCTGGTTTGACGGCTCGCTGGCAGGTACGCTTCTGCGTTCAGTGCCTACCTGGGCATTGCTTTTTTTGGTCAGCATGGACAGCAGGCTGGGTGGCTCATCGCTGGCGAATTTTTCAGCCATCGTGTTTTCATTGGCGAATTCTTTTTCGTGTATCACTGGCCTGGCTTGCGGACGGGTGGGTTCTTCGCGGCTGGCTTGTCTTGGTTGCTCGCGCCGCGTTTCTTCACGCCTGAAATCATCACGTTTAGATTCCTCGCGCCTGGATTGAAAGCGCACTTCGTCATCCCTGTCATGGTCCAGCCTGCGCTGGCTGGTGATGCCGGCAACGGACACGCCGCTGACGCGGGGTTCGGCCGAAAGCAGTGAGTTCATCTCCTCTTCGCGGAACGCCATGATTTCGTTACCGCCATTCACCGCACGGTTTGACAGGATAACGGCATCGTCGCCCAGCTCCTTGCGAACCTGGCTTAATGCATCACGTGAGTTTTTTCCGAAAAAGCGTTTGATGTTCATGCTTGACCTCCAATAAGACTAGTGACGCGGATAGTTTTTGAATCAGGTAATTCTTCGTGCGATAGAACGCGCAGGTGGGGTACAGCCCTGCGCAGGAATTTAGATAACGCTGCCCGCAAAGGCCCGGCCACCAGAAGTACTGGCGTCATGCCCATTTGCTCTTGTTGTTTGGCAGCGACTTCAGTCTGGCGGGAGAGTGTCTCAGCCAGGCCAGGTTCTATGGCAGAGCCGTTGGTATTGTTAGTGTGCAATGCCTGCATCAGGATGCGTTCCAGGTTATGGTCCAGCGACATCACGCTCACTTCATTACCGATAGGGAAGAGCTGCTGTACGATGGCACGGCCTAGCTGTACGCGTACCAGGGCAGTCAGGTCGCTGGTGTCCTGCGTGTGGCTGGCGTGCTCGGATAGTGTTTCGACGATGGTGCGCATGTCGCGGATATGCACGCCTTCGCTAAGCAGGTTCTGCAACACTTTCTGAATGACAGACAAAGGAAGTAGCTTAGGTACCAGGTCTTCCACCAGCTTCGGCGATTCCTTGCTGATGTGGTCCAGCAACTGTTGCACTTCCTGGCGTCCCAGCAGCTCAGCTGCG